>JARFQS010000079.1 GCA_029287645.1 Thermoanaerobaculia bacterium
GCCGCAAGCGCCTCCTCGCCTGGCTGCAGGAGCTCATCTCTGGCAAGTCATCCGAGGCTGCCAGGAAAGCGATCATGGAAGTCGGGATCCTCCCCATGCCGATCCGCGACCAGATGCGTCTGCAGCTGGCATTTCTCGACCGGGCCTTGGCCCTGGTCACGGTCGAGTGAGTTCGGTACGCCGTTCGGCAGGAACCACGAAGAAGGTCCACAGAGCACCACAGAGCACCTGGACCAGCGCAAATATCAGGACTCCCGTGCGCAGTGTGATGGTCCCTGATTGGAGCAGAAGGCTGGCGGTGAGAATGGAGACACTGTCCGCCAGGGTCACCGCCAACCACTCTGCTGAGAAGACACGACCTCGATAGCTGTCCACGGTGCGTTTCTGCAGCAGCACGGTCGAGGCCACCCAATTGGCGCCGCTCGGTGCATGCGCCAGAACCACCAACAGGGCGACCATTCCAAGCCACGGGACCTGACTCACCGCGACGTAGCAGAGACCGGAGATTACGATCCCGATGCCCATCATGAGCGGCCATCGCCTCTCATCGGGAAGCCAGGAGCGGACGGCAATCGGCCCTATCCCGGTACCCATCCCCCTCAACCCGTAGAGCAAACCGATGCCGAGAGCCGGCGATGCGGGCATTGCGGCTTCTCCGAGGAGTGCCAGCATGTAGACCAGCGCCCCGCCACCCAGAGACCATGTCGACTTGGCCAGAGCCATCCGACCGACCAGCTTGTTATCCCAGAGATATCTCCACCCCTTGGCGATATCCGAGAGAGCCGTTTTGACCGAACCGACCGCGGCTCCAGCATCGGTCTCCTGTGGAATCGTGGTACGCCACAGGAACACCGCTGAGACCAGGTAGCTGAGGGAGTCCAGCACGAAGACAGCCCGAACTCCGAACCAGTCCGTTGCCACTCCGCCAAGCGCTGCGCCGATCGCCAACAGGGTCGACCAGGTAGCCGCCGACAGCGCGTTGGCGGTCAGTAGCTCGCCGGGAGTCGTAACGTTGGGAATCGACGCGCTGCGGGCCGGGATGAAGACCGCGGTCAGAATGACCTGCACGCCCGTCAATGCGTAGATCAAGTAGAGATCGTCCGCATCCTGGACCAGCAGGAACCCCAGAACCACGACAGCGCGCAGGAGGTCGGCGGAGATCATCAGCCACCGCCGATTGAAACGATCGACCAGCAGGCCGGCCAGAGGGGAAGCGACGGCGAAGGGGACCATCTTCGTGAGGAAGACCAATCCCAACGCCAGAGGCGAGCCAGTCAGCTCACGAACAAGGGTATAGAGGGCGATGGCGTTGAACCAGTCGCCGAACCACGAAGCCACCTCGCCGAGCCAGATGCGGCGGTAGTTCGCGTTGCCCGCCAGGAGCTCTCGATAGCCTACGCCGCTAGCTGGATCGCGGTCCATTACCCCGAAGCCTCCGAAGGGTCGGCCGGCATTGGAGCTCCGGAGCTGCTATGAATCTCGGCCGAGCACCCACCCCGGTACCCGGCCAAGAGAGTCAATCCGTTTCTTGATCGCCGCTGGGTGCAGCGGCCGTATTGAACCGCTCGATCATCATGGGAGTGATGTCGACCCGCTCGCCGGCCATGAGAACCACACCCGGTACGTTGTTGAGAATGAGATCGAAACCCATCTCGTCCCTGACCTTCTCGAAGACCGGCTCGAGCAGATCCTCGATCTCTCTCAGACTCTCCTCCTGCATCTTCTGGCCTTCGCGCTGCTTGTCGTCTCTGAACCGACGCAAGGCGATGGTGGCATCCTCGTATTCTTTGTTCAGCTCAGCCAACCGCGATTCGGACAACGAATTGGCGCCATCAGCCAGCCGCTGCCGCAACTCGTTCGCCTGCTGATTCAGATTCGTCATCTCCTGCTGAACCTGCTGCTGAAAGCTCTCCATGCGGGCCTGGAGATCTTGGCCCTGCTTCGATTGGGCTACAACCGCCTCCAAATCCACAATCGCTATCTTGATGGGAGCCTCCTGAGCCGGCAGTGGAGCGGTCCCCACAGCGAGTATCAAAAGGGCCATCAACGAACCTAGAAACTTCGCACCTGTCATTCTCGTCATTGTCCAACTCTCCTCAATATCGCCTGTTCTCGGGTCGGGAACTACCGGCCCCGGCGATTCGGCGTGCTCGACGTTACAACGGGGCGACTCGTGAGCGCTACCCCGCCGACACAAACCCCTACTTTACTCCAACCAGCCCGGGCAGCAGTTCTTGGAAACCGCGAAAGTGGTGGGGAGCCCGAGCCGAGGGCGTCTTGATGAGGTACCGCATTCCGGCTCGGCGAGCACACGCCCCATCCCGATCCTCTCTGTCACCAATCATCAGACTCTGCTCAGGGGTGAAGCCAGAGCGGCTCATCAGGTAGTCGAGGCCCGCCGTATGGGGCTTCAGGCAGTCGATCTCAGGGTCATCGGCAGCGGCAATGAAATCTGGGACCAGTCCCAGTACCCCGACTTTGGCTTCCACAGGATAGTCCGAAAAGATTGCGATGCTCTTACCCGACTCGCGAAGGGCCTCGAAGAGCTCCTCGACAGCGGTGGATCGACATCGACGTAGGTGCCTCAAGGGCCTTTCCTCGATCCACTCTCGGATCACTTCGGCGACCTGCTCGGGGGCGATACCGAGATTGGATGCAGGTCGCCGGTATTGGAGATCTCGGATACCCACGACACCTTCATCCGCCAATCTCTCACGCGCGCGACGGAACTCGGCGATTACCTGGAGCGAAGTCAGCTCGGATGGGTGGCGAAGACAGTGGAGGCCCAGCTCCCACAACATTCGTCGACGAATGCACCTCTGGCTGTAGAGGGTGCCGTCCAGATCGAAGATCACCAACCGAACGAGCGACCATTCGATCTGCTCCATGCGCGCCTCCCTACTCGGTCTTCTTCCTGAATTCGTCGATGGAGATCACCTTGCCTGCCTTGTCAGGCGAAGCGCCCGGCTCGCCCGCCACCGATTCTTCATCACTCTCGGCACCGAGGGCTTCTTCGCTCTCTTCACTCGAGGTACCGAGCTGAAGCCCGAACTCCGCACCCGGATCGATGAAGCTGGTCAGCGCTTCGAAAGGGATCGTGAGCTGCTGCTTCGAGCCCCCGAATCGCAAGGTGACTCCAAACACCTCCTGCTCGACCGAGAGATTCCAGAACTGGTGCTGCAAGACGATCGTCATCGTTTCGGGGTGTCGCATCCTCAGACCGGAAGGCATGACGACGTCCGGGTGATCCGTTCTGAAGGTCAGATAGAAATGGTGATCGCCCGGCAAACCGTCTTCAGCCACCTTGGACAGAACTTCACGCACCACTCCGACGAGGGCGTCATGAATCAGTGCTGGGTAATCGAGCTCGTCGCCTGACATGGTCGGTTCCTTCGGTCATCCTCTCTCGTCGAGGGATCCGTCCGATTGCAGCCGCTCCAAATGCGCCAGAACCTGACGCTCGGCCAGCGGCCGCACCATTTCCGGAATCTCATCATAGGCCACTTCTAGGATCTCGGCAGGATCCCGTCGCCCGGAGATCCAGGCCTCCAGAATCCGTTGCTCTCGCAGGCAGCGATGGTCGATCAGCTCGGCCAACCGCGCAACGCCGTCCCGGATGACAGGTCCATGGGCCGGGAATATCGTGCTGGGCGCCAGCTCCTGCAGCCGCTCGAGCGATCTCAGATAGTCGCTCATGTTCCCTTCAGGTGGGTCGATAACGATCGTTCCCAATCCGGCCACCATGTCACCGGCCACCAGTGAGGCGTCCTGTTCGACCAGAAAGCAGAGATGACCTCGGGCATGTCCCGGCGTATGGAGCACCCGAAGATCCATCGGAGGTGATCCCTGCAGGTGGATCCGTTGACCTTCTTGCAGCTCGCCATCGACCACGATATCCCTTTCCCGCAGGCGCTTCGCTGTCGCTGGATGGGCCAGGACTGGCAGCCCCAGCGAATCGCGCAACGGTTGAACCCCTCCCACGTGGTCCGGGTGATGATGCGTCAACCAGATTTCTGTGACTCGCCGACCGAGACTTCTTTCGGCGGCTTCGAGGCCCCGTCTCAGTCGCCCGACTTCCTCTTCGAGTGGCGAACCGGGGTCGACCAGGATGCACTCCTCGGTTCCGATCAGGTAGGCATTGGTGTAGGCGGCGGGGGGCAGGGTCGGGCTGCGCAACGGAAACAGGAGCACTCCCGGCCGAAACTCGATCCTCCGATAGGGACCCAGATTGCGCTCCTCCGGGCATTGGAGACGCTCGAGGCCAGCCATCGGACCCGTCTGAGCCAAGACTTCCAAGATATGGACGATCGGGGGTGCCGCTAGAATCTCACCGTCCCGCCATCTCTGTAGCGCGACGGCCGGTCGCACCCACTCTCCCGACTCGACCTCCCCAACGATGACCTCAGGCTGCGGCGATCGATCCTCTTCCCACCGCAAGAGAAAGAACCGATTGTCGAATCGCACCGGGCCCAGAGGAGGTGTAAGCCAGCGTCCCGCGTAGACGAGCTCAGAGACCTCGGGCGACAGGCCGAGACCCGAGAGCAGGCTGGCAAAGTCCAGCTTCCTGGATAGCAGCTGACGACGAAGTGCGCCCATGCGCTTCGTCGAGCTCTTCACTCCCTCCCTGCCGTCTCCTCGACAGCCGAGCATCACTCCCGTTTCCTCGAAGAGCTCACGCACCGCGCAGGCGAGCAGGCCCGGTGGATCCACAGGCCCCAGCTCGGCTACTCCATCGAGGACCGCTTCTGGGAGAGCGCCATCGACCGGAGCTCCATCCAGGCTCTGGGGCCGGCCCCAGATCTCGATCTCGCGATCTCGGCGAGAGAGTCCACCACCCCGAAAGGCCTGCCACCCCCCCCTGACCCGACGGCTCTCGGCCCGTCGGATCCAATAGACCTCCAACCCTCCCTTCGTCTCGCGCCAGGGGCCTACGGATGCCGAAGCCCTCGGTGGCTTCGGCACGGGTAGGCTGCCTCCTTTCCCCACCTGCTCCAACACCTTCTCGTAGAGTCCCTTGTCTGCCATGACCTCTGCC
>JARFQS010000107.1 GCA_029287645.1 Thermoanaerobaculia bacterium
GGCGATCTGCTTTGGCGGGCTCACAGGTTCCGGTCCACCGAGCCGCCACTGCTCTTCCGGGATGTGGACTCCGGCGAGCCTCTGGCCCTGGTGAGAGGTGACTCCGACACCTGGTACCTGGCGTTCTCCTGGGGACTCATGGAGAGCGTCTCCTGGTTCGACAGCCGACCGGTACAGCTGAGCCTCTGGGTCGTCTTCGCCGCCCTATTCCTGGCCGCCTCCGCCTGGCCGACGAGTCGATTCCCCGGCCGACAGGCCAAGCTGGACCCTGCGGACTCTTTCCAGCCCCGCTGGCCTCTCCATTGTGCTTCCCTCGCAGCGCTCTTCCACCTGACCTTTCTGATCACCCTGGCCGCGACTCTCGCCTGGGCCCTCGGAGAGGGCGCACAGAGCCTGGCGTTCGGCGTCCCGCTCGCGGTTCGCATCTTTCTTTGCCTACCTCTGGTCGGAGCTGCGCTGACCCTCCCGGCCTTGATTGGGGTGTTACGCGCCTGGCAGCAGAGCTCCTGGACCTTCGACTACCGCCTCCGGCTGACCCTCACCGTCGTGACCCTGCTGGCCTTCTTGCCCTTTCTCAACGTCTGGAACATGCTGGGTTTTCGATTCTGAGTGGACCTTCCAACGCTGGTTTCGATCCGGTTCGTGGCACAATGCGACTCGGATGGACCGAGACGTTCTGGGAGGCTCGATTCCTATGAAACAGACTCGTATCACGGCTCTCTTCTCGCTGCTTCTGATCTGCGGTCTTGCAGTCGCCTCGGGCGCCGAGCTCGATCCCGTTGCCGCGGGCCGCTTCGCCGGCCTGGCTCTGGACTGCGTGCACCAGGAATATCCGAACAAGATCGCGCACGTCCTCAGCAATGATGGCGATGTGCTGCCACCACGCCAGCTCACTCCGGTGTTCTATGGCTGCTACGACTGGCACTCGGCAGTGCACGGACACTGGCTGCTGGCGCGACTGGCTCGCACATTCCCCGGCACGGAGCTGGATCGCCAGGCACGAGAGGCGCTGGACCGGAGCATCATTCCGCACCAGGTACAGGCCGAAGTGGCCTACCTCGAGGGTGCCGGGCGGGTCTCCTTCGAGCGGCCCTATGGTCTCGCCTGGCTTCTCCAGTTGGCGGCCGAATTCCGTGAGTGGGACGATCCCCGGGCTCAGTGGTGGGCCTTCACGCTCGGACCTCTCGAGAGAATCGCCGTCGAGCGGCTCACCGAATGGCTGCCCAAGTTGACCGACCCGATTCGGGTAGGAGAACACTCGCAAACCGCTTTCGCTTTCGGCCTCATCCTGGACTGGGCACGTATCGCCGGCGACCAGGACATGGCCGACCTGATGGTCTCGAGAATCCGAGATTTCTACCTGGGTGATCGCGATTGTCCGCTCTCCTACGAGCCTTCGGGCCAAGACTTCCTGTCGCCCTGTCTGGCTGAAGCCGATCTCGTGCGCCGGGTTTTGCCGAAGCCCGAGTTCGCAGCCTGGCTGGGAGCCTTCCTCCCCGAGATCCCGTTCGACGGGACCTCCGGATGGCTCGAGCCAGCTATCGTCACCGACCCGGGTGACCCGAAGCTCGCCCACCTCGATGGCCTGAACCTGAGTCGCGCCTGGATGCTGGACGGCATCGCCTCCGGTCTGCCCGAAGGCGACCCCCGACTGGCGTCGATCCGCGCTACCGCCGATCGGCACAGACAGGATGGCTTGCGCTCAGTCACCGGAGAGCACTACGAGGGTGGCCACTGGTTGGGGAGCTTCGCCACCTATCTGGTCACGGAGCGGGGTCTCGCGACCCCGACTGAACAGGAGGGCACGGGCAAGAAGAAGTGATGTAGCTTTCGGCCACTCGTTCGACCTCGATTACCCCCTCCCCGTGCGGCATCGGAAGCCGCGACAAGCGAGCAGCATCCTTGCGTATCACGGACTCCCAGGCCCTCTTCCGGCCGACCTACCGACTGGTGCTGTACTGCATCCTCGTTGGCCTGCTGGGAGCCTTGGCGGCTCTGGCGTTCGACTTCCTGGTCGACTGGGCCCAGAGGCTTCTGCTCGGTGGGGTCGGCCATTTCCCGAGCCCCGAGATCTCGCTGACGGAGACGAACGTCCACATACCTCGAGGGCTCTCCCGGCTCTGGTTACCCCTGGTCACCACCCTCGGAGGCCTGCTCAGTGGCTGGCTGGTCTATCGCTGGGCACCCGAAGCCGAAGGGCATGGAACCGATGCTGCCATCGCTGCCTACCACCGCCGTGGCGGTGAGGTCCGTGGACGCATTCCCTTCATCAAGGCAGTTGCCTCTGCGTTGACAATCGGGTCCGGTGGTGTCGCGGGTCGCGAGGGGCCCACGGCGCAGATCGCGGTTGGCCTCGGCACATCCCTGGCCCGCTGGGCCGGTCTGCGTGGGCAGGAGCGGCGCTCCCTGCTGCTCGCCGGAATGGCGGCCGGACTCGCTGCCATGTTCCGGGCGCCTCTCGGAATGGCCATCTTCGCGGTGGAGATCCTCTATTCGGGAATGGTGTTCGAATCGGAGGCACTGATCTATACGGTCATCGCCGCCGTGACTTCCTACGCCTTCTTCGGCCTCTTCGCGGGCTGGGATCGCCTCTTCTTCATCCCCGATCCTCTACGCTTCGAGGACGCCCCCCTCTCTCTTCTCAGCTTCGCGGTTCTCGGCATCCTGGCGGGACTCCTGGGCGCCGTACTGCCGACGATGCTCTATTGGGTGCGAGACCGCTTTCGTCGTATGCCTGGACCGCCTCATGTTCGACCGGCCATAGGGGGCTTCATGGTCGGACTTCTCGCCCTGGCGGCACCCGAGATCCTGGGTACTGGCTACGTTTGGGTCGAGATGGCGATGCTCGAGAAGCTCTCGTTGACCACCCTCCTGCTGCTGCTGGTCTTCAAGGCGCCAGCCATGGCTTTGACCATTGGATCGGGCGGATCGGGCGGAGTCTTTGCACCCACGGTGACGATCGGCGGTATGTTGGGAGCGGCAGTCGGGCTCCTGGTCAACCACCTCGTCCCAGGGGCCGGAATGCCGGTGGCTGCCTTCGTGGTCGTGGGCATGGCGGCCGTATTTTCAGGCGCCGCCCGCACCCCCATCTCGACACTCATCATGGTTGCCGAGATGACCGGAGGCTACGACTTGATCGTCCCCGCCATGCTGGCCAACATTCTGGCCTTCATGGTGCAGCGCTCCTTGACTGCCGATAGCCGATACCCAACGCTCTACGAATCACAGGTCCCGACTCGAGAGGATTCCCCCCTGCATCGCGGGGTCTTTGTCCGGCGAACCTTGGAGCTGCTCGACCAGGAGGGCGTCGAGACCAGCCAATTCAGACTTCCCCGCCTCGTGAATCTGCTACGTTTCGGTGAGTCGATTCCGATCGCCGATGGCGAGGGCAAGCTGGTAGCGCTCTTCGTCGGCCGTGGCTCCGAGCTGGCCGACCGCACCGTCGTGGAGACTCTTGGCGGGCTCGAGGGTGTGACGGCGGTGGCGGTGATGCGCCAGGGCGAGCTATTGGTACCACGTGGAGATACCCGCTTCCGCGAGGGAGACCAGCTCTTGGCGGTCACCGCCTCGGCTGTAGATAGAGACTTGAGCCGCCTCGCCATGGCGACGAGCCCGGTCGAGGAATCGAACGGGCGGCCCGAGACCGGCACTTGAGGCAATCATCGATATCGATTCTTGGAGGGAGACATGGCTATGATGAAGGTGACCTTCCCGGGTGGCGCAGCCGTGGATGCGCACTTCAAAGGGCACACCATTCACACGGATCAGCTGGAGAAGAATGGTGGTGGTGACACCGGACCGCAACCTTTCGACCTGTTCCTCGCTTCTATTGCCACCTGCGCGGGTCTCTACGTCCTGCGCTTCGCTGAGAAAAGAGGCTATCCCGCCGAAGAGCTCGCGGTGACCCTGGAGCCGGTGCGGGATCCGGAAAGCCATCGAGTCGCCACGATTCGGATCGAAGTCCACCTGCCCCAAGGCTTTCCCGAGAAATACCACGCCGCTGTCTTGCGAGCCATCGATCAATGTGCGGTCAAGCGACACATCATCAACCCACCCGATTTCGATGTTCAGATCGCCGGCCCGGACGCCTGATCCGGATGCATCCATAGGAGACCAACCATGCGGTGCTCTCTGCGACTCCTGTGTGCCTTCTGTCTTCTCACCTGTGCGACGCCGATGGCCGGCGAGTCCCCAGAGGGGGCTGTCGATCCGGAATCTCTACTGCCACCTACCCTCGCCTGGGACGGGACCAGCCGGAGCCTGATCGCGGAAGCGGACGACCCCTGGCGAACGCCCGCCGAGGCGAGTGGCTTCCAGACGACTCCCGACTACGAAACCACGATCGCCTGGGTCGAACGGCTGGTCGAAGCCTCTCCTCGGCTCCACAAGGTCTCTCTCGGCGAGAGTTTGGAGGGGCGACCCATATGGATGGTGATCGCTACGGCGGAGGGTGCCGCAACACCAGGAGAGCTTCACGCCAACGGACGGCCGATCCTGCTCGCCCACGCCGGCATTCACTCGGGCGAGATCGACGGCAAGGACGCCGGCCTGATGTTCCTGCGGGAGCTCACTGTCGGTGAGAGCCTTGGGGATCTGCTCGGCGAAGCCAGCTTCCTGTTTGTGCCCATTCTCAATGTCGATGGTCACGAGCGACGCTCCGCCTATAACCGCATCAACCAGCGCGGGCCCGAGGAGATGGGCTGGCGGACCAACGCCGCCAACCTCAACCTCAACCGGGATTTCGCCAAGCTCGACACGCCGGAGATCCGGGCCCTGGTCCAGGCCATCGATCGCTGGCAACCCGACCTCTATATCGATCTCCACGTTACCGACGGCATGGACAAACAACATGACGTGACGTGGGGATTCCACGGATCCGATTCCTGGTCTCCCAATGGGGGTGCGTGGTTGGAAGAGCGCCTCGATGTCGCCCTTACGCGGGATCTCGAGGCCGCGGGCCACGTCCCCGGACCCCATATCTTCTCCATGGATCGCCGGGATCCGAGCCGTGGGATCTTGAAATGGGTCGGCGGAGCCCGCTACTCGGATGGCTATGGCGCCGCTCGCCATCTGCCAACAGTCTTGGTGGAGAACCACTCGCTCAAGCCCTACGAGCAGCGGGTTCTGGGGACCTACGTGCTACTGGCCTCCTCTCTGCGCAGTCTTGGCGAGTTCGGTGAGGAGTTGCGCATTGCGGTGGAGACCGATCGAGAGAGGCGTCCTGAGGACGTCGTCCTCGGGTGGACTCGCAACGCGGAGCCCAACCCCGACTCCATGGAGTTTCCAGGAGTCGAGGTGCGGCTTTCAGAGTCGGATATCTCCGGCGGGGAGCGCATCGAATGGACAGGGTCGAAGGTGAGTCTCGAGGTTCCGGTCTTCGAGATGACGACCCCTTCGGCGACCGTCGAGCCGCCTCCCGCTTACTGGATCCCCGCTGCCTGGGCCGAGGTCATCGAGCGGCTGCGACTCCACGGCGTGGCTTCCGAGACCCTCTCTGAACCTCGTGAGATCGAGGTCGCCGTCTATCGTCTCGGCGAGCCGCAGTACGGTGAAGAGCCCTATGAAGGAAGATTCACCGTGAAGGCCGAAGCGGAGCTCGAAAAGCGGCGAATGCTTTTTCCTGCGGGCTCGATTCGGGTTCCCGTGAATCAAGCCCTGGGCACGCTCGCCGTACTGCTCCTGGAGCCCGCTTCGACGGATTCCTTCTTCCAGTGGGGCTTCTTTCTCCCCATCTTTCAACGCACCGAGTACGGGGAGAGCTATGCCCTCGAGCCCCTGGCCCAGCAGATGCTGACCGACCCCGAGGTAGAGGCGGCATTCCACCGCAAGTTGAAGGAGGATCCGGAGTTTGCTGCCGATCCTCGCCAGCGACTCGAATGGTTCTACCAGCGCAGCCCCTTCTTCGATGAGCGCTGGCGCGTCTATCCCGTCGCCCGAGAGATCCCACCGGACAGCTAGGCCCACTGCACCCGGCCAGTCGGGTCACCGATCCCGATACGGGTCTGTATGAAAGGACTACTTAACCCGGGTTAAGTACTTCGGCAGGCAGCCGACTATGGACAGGCTTCGGCGTCGCTGGGTACCTGGCCGGTCAGGACCAGGAAGTTCCCGAAGGGGCCCATGTTGTTCATCGCCTCACCCTTGGGTCCTTTGAATTTCAGTCGGCCGAACATCATCGCCTTCATGGGACCGTACTTGCCGGCCCCCATCTCCTGCCAGCGGTGGGTGTCGGCGAACATCAGGTAGTCGGCCTTCGGGTTCAGATCCTCCACCGTTACGGCTCCACCGTAGACACACTCCGTGGACCCGTCCCGATCTTCGATACGCATCTCGACTCTGGGACTGTCCTCACAGTCCCTGCGGTAGATCTGCATGATCTTGTAGCCACGGTCGAGGTCGTTCTGCATCCACTTACCCAGCTCGCCGGTGAGTCTCCCGTCCTCGTTCCAGGCCTTACACGCCTGCTCGGCCCAGTCGGCGGACATGAAGACAATCTCTTCTCCGGTTGCGGGACTGGCCAACGTCGATACCAGGAGCACACACGCACAGAACGCGATGGCGCCGATCCTGATGAGCTTCTTCATGGGTTCTGCCTCCTTGTAACAGGGTCTCTCGGAGCCGCTCTCGGCCCGAAGGGGTACTGCGAGAACTCCAACTCTGGTGCGTCGAGAGCCCCCGCATTGTGGGGTATGTCGGGGCTCTACGCCACACTCATTCGGGTAGTTCCGCTCGCGGCGATGCAGATGGGGTCGCGACCACCCTTTGGGATAGGCTCGCGTCAGTATCGTCGGCGCAGCCTCAGGGCGCCGGGCTCACGGGAGACACCGAACATCTCGGCCAGCGGGGCTACGAAGGGGCTGTCTGTCGCGGGCTCGCCGTTGATCGACTCGACCGCTATTCCATGCAGCGGATCGAACTGCCGGGTCAGCAGGACTTTGAGAAAACCGAGGTAGTCACGCAGGAAGGGATGGTCGGGACCGACCTCGACTTGTAGCTCCCGGCCCTGGCGACGTGCCACCACCACCAACTGCGCACCGTGGTAGACGAGATGGCTCCCCACCCTCCTGGGTGGCAGGCGCCCCTTGAGATCTTCGAGCCCGAGACCGCAGGGCGATGCCGGGTCCAGGGCTCCCATCCAGAAGATCTTGTCGGAGGGCAAACCTTCTCGCAGAAGACGATAGGCCACCGGGGAGATGAACTGGAGACCGGGGATTCCGCCGAAGAAGTGTCCCGCCAACACTTCGCCCGAGAGCTCCATGATGCGAAGCGTACGAAACAGATGACCCCAACGGAGCGCCGGAAGCTCGTGGGCGAGGAGCTCCCTGAAGAGGACTCCATAGCGCTGCAGCAGCTGGCGGACTCTCTCTCGATTGAGCTCCTCGATCTCCAGGGCGTCGGGCCCCACTTGGTCGCCATCGGGGTCCTCGATGCGATACCAGTCTCCAGGAACCGGGGTGGCGGACCTCCAGCGTTCGGGTCTCGAACGACGCAGGCGCGCAGGACCGTCCGGTCGTGTCCTCCGGGTCGAGCCTTGCACCTCCACGCCTCGAAACTGATTGAGTGCTGCCTGTCGGACGGCCAGAAAGGTCGTGTTCGAGACCTTGCCCTCCCAAGCCAGGGACCACAGGAGGTCGGTCAACTGGGCCGGTTCCAGGCCCGAGTCGCGGAGCATCTCTTCCATCCCGAGACGTCCGGCTCTTTCCTTGAAGATCCGATTCTCCTGCCTGCCTCCAGAATCGTCCTCTCCGGCTCCCACCTTTGGAAACAAGTCGAGCTCCGGTCGCAGGGCGAAGCTCAACCGCTCCCTGCCGCAACCGAACCAGACCAGGTCCGTTTCCTGCATGAGGGCATCCAACCAAGCGGTGTAGTAGGGGTCGAGCCGGGCCGGAAGGAGCTCCGCCTCCCAGAGCCGGGCTGGCGCCGGAAAGCCGAACAGTCCCTCCAGGGCGGTCTTGAGAAGGTCCGGGTCTCCCCCCGCACCCCCCAAGCCCTGCTGGGTCGCCAGGAAGACGGGTAACTGAGCCAGGGGTAGGGCCTCGAACGAGGGTCGCGCCGTCGCCCGCAGGAGCCGCAAGAGGCGCTCGAGATTGTCACTGTCGCAGATCTCGAGGCGCTCGTCGTCCTCGCTTCGGAAGCGATCGATGACGATGCGCTCTGCTTCCAGTAGAGCCTCCACCACCTGCCTGGTCTCGGCTCGCTCGAGGCCCAGAGTCGCTGTCAACCGCTGCTCGGTCACCGGGCCGTAGAACCGGAGCCATTCCGCGACCAGGTCGACAAGCTGCGTCCCGCTCTCCTCCCTTTCGACCTCGGAGACGGACTCTTCCCAGGCTTCGGCTCGCCGCTCCCTGGCCAACTTCAGGCCGACTTGGTCGGCATCGGCTTCGGCCGTCAGGGACCGGAGCTCGACAACCTCCGGCCGCCAGCCCAGTCCACGCGAGAGCCTGGGCAGATCTTCGATATGGACTACGGCTTCGAGACTCTCCCGAGAGTGGAGGCCCCGGACCGACACGAGGCGTTCGGAAGCCGATTGCAGAATCGCATCGAGGTCTTTCTCGTCGTCCCCCAGATCTCGGCTCATGGCGGCAAGCATCTCTTGCCATTCCTCGGCCGCTACGACCAGTCGTTCCCGAGTCCAATCCACGAGATCCCGGGCGGTCTGCGGCGCATAGCCGGGATAGACCCGGTGCAATTTGCGCTGAAACCGATCCACGAGGGCTACAGGCAATCGTGGTCGCAATTGCGAGCTGTAGACCAGCTCCTGAAGCAGATCGCGGCGCAGTCCCGGAGCCTCCGCCTCCTCCGGTACGTCGTCCTCGTACATGAGACGGTTCGTCTGCTTCCAGAGCACGTTGGCCGCCAAGGGCGATGCCTCCGAGGTAGAGACCTCGGTCCACCGGATCTCGCCTCGCTCGAGCTCTCCGAGGACGAGCTTGAGACTCTCCAAATCGAACTCGTCTTGAAGACAGGTGCGCCAGGTCTCTACCAGAATGGGAAAGTCCTCATACCGGTGAACCGAAGCGAGCATCTTCTTGGCCCGCTGCCGATTCAGCCACAGGGGAACACGGTGTCGGAAGCTGGCCCTCGGCAGGAGGAGGGCCCGGCCGGCGTTCTCGCGGAATCGCGCCCCGAAGAAGCCACTCTTCTCCAGACTGTGGCGCAAGAGCTCCTCCACATTGTCGGGACGTACCAGACTCAGGAGACGATCGATGTCGAGAGGCTCGTCGGCAGAAAACAGAAGGCAGTCATTGTCCTGTTCTATGGCGAGCAGCCTCCCCTCCTCCCGCTCCCAGGCCGCCGCCAGCGCCAGTGCCCACGGTCGGTTGACCTTGCCTCCCCAGAGGCTGTGCAGGACCATCCCACTGCGCCCCTCACGCGGGTCGGGGTCCATCACCCGTTCCACTACCAGGTGCTTGCGGTGCGGCAGAGAACAGCCGGTCACCGCTCGCTGATGCTCGAGAAGGCGCACCAGGTCCTCGGCGGCCGAAGCTTCTACACAGTGCTCTTCCCCGAGTTGTCGCAGCAGAGCAGCCCGCCCCTCATCGGCCGCCAGAAGGTGCTCCGCCCTTTCCAGGAACTCACCCGTTCTGGAGGCCAGGTGGAAGCTCCGATTGCGCTCTTCGGCTCGCCAGAACGGCGCCATGGCCGAGGAACGCAGCGCCGGTACGACCAGTACATCGTTGTGGGTAATTCCACGGATCTGCCAGTTCTGTGCCCCCAGGGTGAACGTGTCACCCACCGAGCGCTCCCACACGAACTCCTCGTCGAGCTCGCCGATCTTGGCCATCGAGTCCTGTAGGCGCAGATGGAAGTAGCCGCGATCCGGGATCGTGCCGCCCGACTGATAGATGAGGCGCGCCGCGCCTGGCCGCGCACGGACGGTGTTGTCCACCCGGTCGACGGTCACACGCGGCCGCAGCTCGCGGATACGGCTGTCGGCGTACCGACCTGCCAACATCTCCAACACCAGATCGAACTGCCTTCGCTTCAGCTCCCGATAGGGATATGTGGATCGCAGAAAGGCATAGAGCTCGTCCACATCCCAGGGCTCCGCCGCTACCATGGAGAGCATCACCTGGGCGAGCACATCGAGAGCTCCGATGACCGGATGGCTCTCCTCGATCTCCTGCTCCAGGACAGATCGAGCCATCACTGCGGCGTCCAGGAGATCCCGGTCGAAGAGGGCGTAGAGCCTGCCTCGGCTCGGGGCTCCTACCTGGTGCCCGGCTCGTCCCAGTCGCTGGACCGCTGAAGCGACGGTTGCAGGCGTCTGCACCAGCAGCACTTCGTCCAGGGCACCGATGTCGATACCCAGTTCCAGAGAGTTGGTGGCTACCAGGGCCGCCAACCGACCCGCCTTCAGACGCTCCTCGACAACCGCCCGAATCTCTCGTGACAGGGAACCATGATGGGAGTACGCCAGGTCGACGGCTGCGGCCTCGTTGAGCAACCGGGTGAGCTTCTCGGTCAAGCGCCGCGAATTGGCGAAGATCAGCGTCGAGCGGTTGCTCTGAATGCGACCCCGAATTCCCTCGATCAGAGGCTCCCAGACCTCGGCCGTCGAGGGCTGTGCTTTCGATAGCTCGACACCGGTCTGCTGACCGCTCGGCTCAGCCTCCTGTCGCGCCACGACACTCAGGGCATACTGCTTCTCCTCGGACGAGGCGATGACCGTCACCGGTCGAGGCCGTCCGATGGGCTCGCCCTCGGCCCCCAGCTTCGCTGGCGTGAAGCCGCCCACGAAGCGCGCAATCCGCTCCGCCGGACGCACTGTCGCCGACAGCGCGATCCGCTGGAACTCCCCTGCCAACAAGCCGAGCCTCTCCACCGCGGTGATCAGATGAGTGCCTCGCTTGCCTCCAGCGACGGCGTGGATCTCGTCCAGAATGACGCACTCCACGGAGCCGAGGATCGATCTGCCCCCCTTCGAGGTGAGCAGGATGTTGAGGCTCTCTGGGGTGGTGATTAGCACCTCGGGGGGGCGCCGCAGCATCTTCTGTCGCTCCGAGGAGGGGGTGTCACCACTTCGCGTCTGCACTCGTACCGCTTCGGGACGCTCGCCAGCCGCCTCGAACTCCGATTCCAACTGCCCGAGGGGAGCGAGCAGATTCCGCTGTATGTCGTTGTTCAGAGCCCTCAAGGGGGAGACGTAGAGCACTTTCGTCCGACCCCCCCGCCACTGTCCCGTCAGCAGTTGGTTCAACGACCAGAGAAAGGCCGCCAGCGTCTTGCCGCTTCCCGTGGGAGCGGTGACCAACACGTTCTCGCCGGCGGCGATACGAGGCCAGACTCGACTCTGCACCTCCGTCGGTTCTCCAATCTGCCGCTCGAACCAATCGGCCACGACCGGATGAAAGACGCTCAAGCCGGCGCTTGCCTTCTCGGGAGTCATGTTCGATTCGATCTCTCTTCGACGGTTCCGGAACCGTAGTCTAGCCCGCCCCACCTCTCGCTCCGCTACACGCCAGACAACGAGCTTTTCTATCCTCATGTCGTTTACGGCTGGAGGTCCGTCCGGGTGGCTCGTGGGAGCTTCCCGGGGCTTGGGGCTTGAGTCCTCGGAGTGAACGTGTGGGGGGTTCGACACGGGGCCCCCGGGGGACTATCCTCCCTTCCGCTGCAAGGACCCG
>JARFQS010000212.1 GCA_029287645.1 Thermoanaerobaculia bacterium
GGTTTGCCCTCTACAACCACCGGCACTACCTGCGTCCGATCCAAGAAAGGGCCAGGCCGCGTCTGACCTTCGCGTTGCAGACATCTCGACTCGGCCCGATCGATGCCATCAGTTTCGACCGTAGCCACGCAGAGGCTGGGATGCTCTACGGATCTCAGTACCTCCTGCCGCACACGCGATTCGACTTGTTCAAGAGTCGACAAGGTGAGGAGCCTCTGTCGGAGGTCGTCATCGGTAGTACGGACTGGAGACAGGCCGCCAGGCTCGACGCCGAGCTCGTCTTGCGGGAGGGCAATGGAAGGAGCGGTCTGTGGGTCCTGCCAGGCGAGTTCCAAGCGCGCCTGCCCCCGGCAGAATATGCAGGCATCCGTCTGGGAGCGGCACCGAGGTTCCGCATCCAAGAGTCCGGTTTCCATGCCCAGGAGTGGGTGAATGGTGCGCCGGCGCGGTGGACGGACGGAGCGGCGAAGTTGAGGGTTCCCTTCGACCCCGGCCATCCACCGAGGAGTCTCGAGATCGAAATCGTCGCCTACGATCGGGATCGAGTCGTGCTACAGGTGATGGCGAACGGTATCGAGCTGTGGAATCGAGAGATTCCGCCCGAGGGGTGGTCGAAGAGCTTCGACCTGGAGCACGTGCCGCTCGGCGATTCTCTGCTCATCGAGCTCAACAGCGACACGCTGACACCCCTTGAGGACCCAGCAGGGCCGTCAACCGGGCGCAGCCTCGGTGTCATGGTCAAAGGCATCCGTCTGCGAACTGCCGCCAGTCCCCTAGATTGAGCTCTTCTCCGATCGAGTCCCGGGTCGTTCAGCTTCGTATACCATCAGACCCGATGGCTTCATCGGCAGACCCACACACTTCCCAGAGCACCAGTTCTCAGCGCCCCGACAGCACTGCGGCGAAAGGTCGTCGAGTCCATCTGATCCACTGCTCGTACCACAAATGCTTGACGGTCTACTACCGCCGCATCATGGATGCGGTCTTGAATCGCTGCCAACCCTGGGGCGCCGGCTATCGCCATTACAACAGTCATCTCGAGGACTTCTACAACGGATTCGAACAGGACCGTTTGGCGTCCGTCAACAATCGGGCACTCGAGCTCGAGAGGCTCGGGCACTTCCGAATCTCACGCTTCCTTCGCGATCCCCGTGACCTGGTGGTTTCGGGCTACTTCTACCACAAGCGCGGCGCGGAGGCTTGGGTCAGGATGGAGGCACCGACGGCCGCCGACTGGTACTTCGCCAACGGAATCGTGCCCGCGGGAATGAAGGCCCAGGGGACCTCCTTCGAGCAGTATCTGCAGTCGATCCCGGAGGAGGAGGGGCTGCTCGCCGAGCTGGAGTTCCGTGGCCCCCACTTCGAGTCGATGGCCGAGTGGCCGGCCGATCACCCTGACATCCTCACCTATCGCTACGAGG
This sequence comes from Thermoanaerobaculia bacterium, assembly GCA_029287645.1. Lineage (GTDB taxonomy): Bacteria > Acidobacteriota > Thermoanaerobaculia > Multivoradales > JAHEKO01 > JAUVRX01. The sequence continues at coordinate 1,422 of JARFQS010000212.1, forward strand.
AGATCGTCGGCCATGAGCTGGAGGTGTTCCGAGAGTTGTTCGAATTCTACGGTTTCTCGCCGCTCGAGCAGCGCCTGGGACTATGGTTCGCCAAGCGGCACTCGATGGGGCGGCGCACAGCGGATCCCCATATTCGCAATCCAGCCGCCGGACAATGGAGACAGCATTTCACGCCGCGCGTGAGAAGAGTCTTCGACGCGAAATATGCAGGGCTGGTGCGGCAGCTCGGTTACCCTGCCGACTGATCTCCAGCGATTGATGGCGGGGACTCTGAAGGCAGATAGCTGCTTGGACAGTCGGGTCGACACGGAATCGAAAGTCATGGGAGAGCGCATCCTTGTAGTGACGGCTGGACTCAGCGGCCTTCTCTACTCGAGCGTCGAGCTCGCCCGCCGTCTGGCGACGGTCGGTCATCACGTCACCTACGCCGGTCCCGCTACCGCCCGCCCACTCGCCGAGCAACACGACCTCGGGTTTCTTGCCCTTCCGCCGAGCCAGTACGATCAGTTCCTCGAGGCCGACGCCACAGCAGGCGCGATCAGGAGGCTCGTCGAGTTGCGCCGCCGACGTCAACGCGCTGCAGAATCCATGGCAGTCGGGGGCTTCGTCACGGCCCTCCGACAACTAGATCCAGGTCTCGTTCTGATCGACGGTGAGATGCACGAGCACATCATCGCGGCCTCGGGCACTGGAGCGCCCGTGGCCCTGCTCAACACCTTCGCCTCGATCTGGAGACGGCCCGGCCTACCGCCCCCCCACCACTTGGCACGCCCCGGATTCGGCTGGAAGGGAACACGGCTGGGGATGTGGATGCTCTGGCTCGAGCTGCGCTTGCGCAAACAGCAGAAAGCTGCGCTGCACCGATTTCGCCGAGTCGGATGCGACCGCCTGTCCATTCTCCGACACCTCGGCCGCGAGGCAGACTTCGACCTCCGCCGCGAGACCGACGATAGCCAGTGGTTGATCCCGTTCACCTACCGGCGAATCCCCGTGCTGAGCCTGCATGCCCTGGAGTTCGAGTTTTCCCACAGTCCTCCCGACCGGGTTCACTATGTCGGTCCGATGGTGCTCGAGCCCCGGAACGACCGCCCGATGCCGCCGGAAGACAAAGGCGAGCTGGAAGCCGTCTTCGAGTGGCTTCGAC
>JARFQS010000100.1 GCA_029287645.1 Thermoanaerobaculia bacterium
TCGAACACCTCGTCTCGCCAGGTGATCTCGAAATTCTCGAACCCGGCCGCTTCGACTACCGCTTCGAGCTCTGCTTCCAGCAGAGCACCGGCGATTCACCCCTTCCACAGGTCGATGTTCTGTTTGGCGCTGTCCGGTACCGCCTGCTGCACCATGATGTCGCCGATCTGCAGCCTGCCACCTGGCTTCAGAGCCCGATTCATTTCCCGGAAGAGGCCGACCTTGTCGGGGCTGAGATTCACCACCCCGTTCGAGATGATGACGTCGGCCCAGCCATCCTCGACCGGCAGGGACTCGATCAGGCCTTCTCGAAACTCCACGTGACCCATACCGGCTGCGGCAGCAGCCAGCCGTGCCTTGCCGATCATCTCTGGCGTCATGTCGATGCCGATGACCTGTCCGGTGTGCCCGACGAGCTTGCCTGCAATCAGGCTATCGATTCCGGCGCCCGAGCCCAGATCCACGACCTTCTCTCCTTCCGTGAGCTCCCCCAGGGTGAACGGATTACCGGTTCCGGCGAAGGACTCGATCGCCGCTTCGGGGATCCCCTCCAGAAGAGACGAAGAGTAGCCGAGGATTCCCGCCAGCTTTCTTCCCGTGTGGAAATGGAATCCCTTGTCGGGGTTCTCCGCGACACTGGCGTACTCCTTCTGGATCTCACAGCGCAGCTCTTCGACATCGACGTCCGGAACGGGAGGAGCGACCGTCATGAGCCGGACCTCGAGTATTGGATCTCCATCGCCTTGAACTCCTGCCCTTCACGATCGAAGAAGCTCTCCATCGAGTGGTGATCGTCGTCTTTCAGGGTGATGACAGTTCGCTTGCCCACGGTGCCGCCTTCGGGATGGACCATCTCGCTGGTCATCGTCCACACCTTACCCGCTTCATCGACCGCGCCGGTCTCGAGCTGCATCATGGTGCTGGCGTTGTCGATCCAGAAACCCTCGAACTGTCCGGCCAGCCGGTTGTAGCCCCAGAATCCGTACCCCGCAAAGTTCGGGAAGGGGCCTTCGGTGGCATCGCCCACGTAGTCCTGACGCACGTAGCGCCCGTCGAGAACCATCTCGTTTGTCATGGTGCCGGTAGAAACCATCGGATCTCCGGGCCCCATCCAGAGCTGCACCTCGGCCCGAAACGTTCCTAGAAACGGCTTCAGGAGCTCGTGCTCTGGGCCTGGAGACATAGCTTCCGCACCCGCCTGTGCTTCTTCCGTCATCAACTCACCTCCACTACAGCGTGAATGTTGACGGCATTCTAGCCGATCGGGTGCCCAGCCACCTCGGTGCCACCCTTCTTTTGTCAGATTCGGAAGAGGTCCTGCGTCTCAATAGGACATGGGACGTCGACTCCGCTACATCCCACCCGGCGGTTGTGTCGTTGAAGTCACCAACCGCACCCTCCAAGGACGATACCTACTGAAGCCAAGCGAGGAACTCAACAACCTCCTTATCGGAGTCCTCGGCCGAGCCCAGCGACTCTATGGAGTCACACTGCACGCCTGCGTCGTGCTCTCGAATCACTACCATCTGCTCATGAGCGTAGACTCGGCCCTACAAATGGCGCAGTTCATGGCCTACTTCCAGGGCAACCTCGCCAAGGAGGCGGGCCGTCTTTACAAATGGCGGGGCCCGTTCTGGCATCGTAGATATCAGCATGTGTTAGTGAGCGAGGAGGAATCTGCTCAAATCGGGCGTTTGCGCTACATCCTGGTCAACGGATGCAAGGAGAATCTTGTGTCTAGCCCACTCGACTGGCCGGGAGTGAGCTCGACTCAAGCACTGCTCGCTGGCCATCAACTGAGTGGCATCTGGATCGATCGAACCCTGACTCATGCTGCGAGCGCAAAGACCAAGAAGGACAGGTCGCGGTTCGTCCAGTCTGAAACAGTGAGCTTCAGCCCCCTGCCGTGCTGGAAGCACCTACCCCTGCGAGTCCAGCAGCAGCGGGTCCGTGAACTGGTCGCTGAGATCGAAGCCGAGACAGCCTACCGACACCAGGCCGAGGACTCTCAACCTCTGGGCGCCCTGAAAGTCCTCAAACTCGATCCTCATGACAAACCTTTGCATCCACAGTGGTCCCCGGCTCCGCTGTTGCACTGTGTCTCAAAACAGGTCCGAGATGCTCTTCGGGAAGCCTATGGATGCTTCTACAGTGCTTTTCGGCAGGCTGCGGATCGGTTGAGGGCCGGCGATCTGGGTGCGGTCTTCCCGGAAGGAGCGTTTCCACCTCCTCGACCATTCCAACACCCAATCCGAGCTCCTGGATAGACCCTGGAACCTCCAACTCGAGCCTTCACAACCTTCTCCACAAGGTGTTGGGAAACCTCCATCGACTGTGATCGACAAAACCACCGTTCTACTCTGAGAGTCAACAGAACCCGCTTCGTGAAGGTCTCCAACCAGTAGTCTCAAGAGATCGGAGCCATCAACAGCCGACTCCGGCAGCCCGCCATCGGGAATCGTGTCGCGATTCTCAAGCGTCACTCCAGATTGGGTGGCACTCAGGTCAGCGTCGTAGAATCGTCGCGATGCTGCTCCGAGGGTGCTGGATCGCCACGGCTCTACTGTTGGTCTGCGAATCTGCAGTTGCCGCCGAGATCAGGGTCGCGGTCGCCTCCAACTTCGCGAACGCAGCAGCAGCACTCGCACATCACTTCGAAGCGATCAGCGAACACCAGGTCACCCTCGTCTACGGCTCGACGGGAAAGCACTACGCCCAGATCCGCAACGGTGCCCCTTTCGAGGCCTTCTTCGCCGCCGACGCACGGCACCCGGAGATGCTCGAAAGAGACGGGCTGGCGGTCTCGGGCAGTCGCTTCACCTACGCTATCGGACGTCTCGTTCTGTGGAGCCCCGAGGATGGCTACGTCGACGGCCGAGGACAGGTACTCGAGGTTGGCGACTTCAGACATCTCGCCATAGCCAATCCGAGGCTCGCCCCATACGGGCTGGCGGCGCAAGAGGTGCTGGAGTCGCGGGGCCTTTGGGAGAACCTGGAACAGCGCCTGGTTCGAGGCGAGAACATCGGCCAGGCCTTTCAGTTCGTCAAGAGCGGCAATGCGGAGCTCGGCTTGGTCGCCCTGTCGCAGGTGACCAGCCCCGAGAGCCAACCAGAGACAGGCTCACGCTGGCTGGTGCCGGAAGGGCTTCACACACCCATTCGGCAGCAAGCAGTACTCCTCGAGGACTCGGCCGCAACGCGGGCTTTCGGGGAGTTCATCCGAAGCGCGGAGGCCAGATCCATCATCCGGAGTTTCGGCTACCAGACTCCGTGAGTAAGATCTCTTCGACCATGCTCAACGAGACCGACCTCGCGGCCCTCTGGATCACGCTGAAGCTGGCTGGGCTCACCACCCTCATCCTCATCCTCCTGGGGACTCCGTTGGCCTGGTGGCTGGCCCGAACACGCTTTCGGGGCAAGGTGGTCGTAGAGGCTATCGTCGCCTTGCCGCTAGTGCTTCCCCCCACGGTCTTGGGTTTCTACCTGTTGTTGACTCTCGGGCCGAACGGTCCGGTCGGCAAGCTGATGGAGGCCTTCGGCGGACATGC
>JARFQS010000374.1 GCA_029287645.1 Thermoanaerobaculia bacterium
GGCGATCGCGTACCGCGAAGACGCGGTGCGGACGAGTGGACTCGAACCGACGACCTGCGGGACGTGAACCAGCTGGCCCATGCTCGTGGTTCTGGCAGCTCGGCGTTTCTGCCAGCTCGTTGCGCTCCGTGCGGCGTGGTCGCGAGACGCAGGTTGGGTCGCGAAGCGAGTCGTACCGAGACAAAGAGAGTAGAAGAGAGTCGAAAGCGACCCGGAACGCGAATCAGAGAAAGCGATTTGATTTCAGTGGGTTATGGGACAATGATAGCCTGGTTTCCTAAACCGGGTGTCGCACGTTCGAGTCGTGCCGGGGGCGCCATTCTCACTGCAAATCCGAGTCCTTATGGGTTTGTCGCCCGGAAAGGCGTTCCGGGTGAACGGGTGTATCGATGGATGATTGCAGCACCGGAGGCCGACACGCTCTTCTGGATTTCCCCTGACACTTGGATCTGTCGAAACTCCGGTTTGAGATCGACCGGAGAGGCGCCAAGCGCGGCGATCCACGCGTGAAGTCCAGGCCGCTGGGAGCCATCGTATTCAGTCAGGAGCCGTGCCATGCGATCGTTGACTGCAGGGAGCGTGCCAGCTCGAAGGCAGCTCTCGTTCACGTAGAGCACCGAAAACGGGAAATCTGGTCGTCGTTGGCGGAGGTGCGATCGCCAAGCTGGTTTCTGCGAGTGTTGTCCAGCGCTTGCGATGCCAGGATGTGACCGTCGCCGGCCGCACGAAGAGGACCGCTCTCACGGATGCAGGGTAGTTGCGCCGTCACCGCGGACTGTTGCACCCATGCCGCCGGCCTGCCGGGGCTTCCCACGGCTGGGGCCGGGCCTCGATAAGGGGCGGAGATTTCGCGAGAGTCGGATTCTTGGGAGGCACACGCTCTCGTGAACCTCGCCATCCTCCGACTGCGCACCATCAGTTTCAGAATATTCCCTTCCACGAGACAGCATGAACAAATTCAGTGTTCGCGTCTCAACTCGGAGGCAAGGCGTGCCTCCGCCTTTACACGCATCTCGCCATCGGGGGCCGTGTAGACCTCAAAGTCGCTGATGAACCGCAGGTCGTTGGAGAACTCCGTGGTCTTTCGCTCCAGCATCAGCCGGATCATATCCTTCGCCTCGACCGGGAGGTGGGGATCCTGGAATCCTGGTCGCTCGATCTCCTCTACGTATCCGGAGCCTCGGCCGATCTGCTCCATTACCTTGGCGTTCCAAATCGCCACGACCACTTTCAGAAGGCTCTCCAGGTCATCGACGGTCGGTTCACCGTGGCCCTCGAATGCCTCGCTGATCATTGGCTCGGCAAACTCGAGCAGGCGCACCGATATCTTGCCCTGGGCCTCCTGCTTCCTCCTGCCGACTCGGTCGTCGAAGTTCCTCGACAACTACTCCACCGCCCGGAGGAAGTTCTTGCCCTTTAGCTTGTCGACCCAGCGAAGGGCCGCCTCTCCACGATTCACGGTCTCGACCGTGACGATGCCATGGCTGGTGATCTCGACGGTCGTCTTGACGCATCGACCACGCACGTAGTCGGCGTAGAAGTGGAGGCAGCCTCTTTGGAACTCCAGGTGGCGCAGCATGTCGTCTGCTCTCCACTCGTCATTGTCCTCGAAGAATCTGCCCGAGTACCCACGAGGTCGACCGTCGTGGAAGCTCAGGAGGCCGAGCACGTAGACGAGCGCGAAGGCAAAGCACTCCACGTCATCTTCGGGCATCTGCAGCGTGAGGCGCACATGGCTGTCGTCGCCGGCTGCCGTCGGCTCGACTTTGGTATCGACTACCTCGAAATCAACAACGGTGCCGGCGCGGATCAGATCGTGTTCGATGGGTTCGTGCTCGTCGGTCATGGGGCTGAAGATAGCCCGAACTCCTCACGGGTGGCAGGCTTCCACATACACCTCCTCAACACGGTCCCCGAGTTGGGGAATGCGACGCAGCATGCTGTTCTCCCTACGTGAGCTGCGAGCCGTTCCCCCTCTTCGACTTCCTTGCCTCGCCGAGGCGGTTCTTCTCTTCGATGGAGAGAACGACGTCGGAACGGTCCTTGCCGAACCGTTTGAAGTACAGGTGCTCGATGTACTGGCGAAGCGGCATCTTCCACGGCTCCTGGTCGTGGTTGTCCAGCTTGCCGAGCTTGCTCGGGTTCATCCCCAACTCGCGCGCCATCTGAACCTGGGCGCGGGAGAGACGGTGGCGCTCTCGGGCGTCGATCCACGCCCGCATCTGCTGGCTCGGTTTCTTGGCCATCCTCGCTGCCTCGAATGTGGGCCGCTCCACCATCAACGGCGCTTACGCTTCTTCCTCTTCTTGCGCTTGCTTCTGGCACGGCCTTTCGGGACAGCGCTGCCGCTTGCATGCCCGGGGGAGCGTCCCTGCTGACCCTCGTTCGGTGCCGGTGGCAGCTTCGTCGAGTCCGCCACCGAGCTTGCTTCTTCCATACTGAGTGCCAGCTGCTTTGGCTTCTCGACGACTTCTGCCTCGGAGCTGTCCTGGTGGATCACCTGATGAACGACGCGATCGGTCACGTCGGACAAGTAGCTCCGCAGGGTCTCGGAGATCTCTTGGAATTCGGGCCACAGCGTTTCGTCGACGAATCTCTTCGACGCCCTGGCCATCACCGTGGTGTAGCGCTGCCCGCTGTACCGGTAGGGCCGCATTCCGTACCGCCGAAGAAGTGCGACGAAGACCTTGCGGGACCACATGTCCGCCATCGAGAAGCGGTACTCGACCGGCGGATCTTCTTTCTCCCAGAGCTTCAGCCGTTCGAGGATGCGGTCCCTGGCGCGCTCGGCCGCGACTTTCTCACCCTCACTGGTCGCCCCGGAAAAGAGCGCCTCGATCAGCCGCAGCTTGTCGATGAGGCTGGCTTCGTCCATCATGTCTCTAGCTCCGCCCACGTCGTTTGGCCGAAGCGGCCTGATCGACAACCCGGCCAAGCATCTCTACCCAGTCGTTCGCGTGCTCCTCTATGGCCTGGACGATTCGGTTGCCGGCCGCTCGCCTTTGGCGTTGCGGATACAGCTCGAGGAGAAGCGACAGGCTCCAGGCCGCGGCTTCGGCTGGGAAGTCGGGCGCCCATCCGAGCGCGCCGTCGTTTTCGTTCTTCTCACCGTCGTCCTTAAGCAGTCCGAGCAGGATCCCCTGGCATATCTTCTCGGTGGCGGGCTTCATGCCAGCCTCGAACCTTCGCTTCATGCCGGCGCGGATGTCCTCGAGGGAGTCCTCGAGGAGGTCCCAGGCCGCCTGGCTCGGTTCGACGTAGCCCAAGGAGTGCTCGCCAGCGCGGCTTCCGATCTCCTCGAAGCCGATATTGGTCACTAGATCGGCGACCTCCTCGGCGACGCCTCGACGGAGACATCGTCAATCAGGTTCTCTGCGATTGTGTTCGCTTCCCCGCGAAGGCCGGGGTGGCGCTTCAGCATCTCGCTCAACACCTGAGCGCGTTTTCCTGGGCTCAGGTGTTCCAGGGTGTTCGTCGTCTTTCTCCGCGGCATGGTGTTCGCTCCTCCATCCGTTCCACAGCGGGAGTTGACGGCCGATGTGCGCCAGTATAGACGTTGGCCGAATATGTACCCAAGCCATATCGGGGGCGATGGCGGTGGTTGAGCGTTCCGCCGAGAGAAAGATCCAGAGTCGGCTGACGCAGGACATGCACCGGCGATTGCGCCTTCGCTGTGCGGGACTGGATGTTACCATTCAGGACTACGTCGTGCGCATGCTCGAGCGGGTGCTTGACGTCGAGTCCGAGGACGACGACCGTGAAGCACGGTCTGAAGGAACTCATGGAGTGGGAGCGATGACAGGGCTCCCTGCTGACTACCGCGGTTGGTGGCGCATCATCGATACCGGCACCTGGGTGAACGACTACCTCGATGACCTCGGCCCTGCTCTGCTCTCCCTAACGGGCTCTGGGGATCGACTGAGGATGCATTACC
>JARFQS010000390.1 GCA_029287645.1 Thermoanaerobaculia bacterium
TCGGCAGCGTCAGATGTGTATAAGAGACAGGGATGGGCCTGACAGATCTGACCCGAGGTCGAGCGATGATCATCGGTGCGACGGGATCTATCGGTTCCGTCTGCTCGAGGTTGCTGGCACAGGCCATCCGCGACGTCGTGCTGGTATCGGTCGAGCCGGAGAAGCTGATCGATCTCAGGCGGACGATCGAGGCTGAAACACCCGGTGTGCGGGTGAGCATCGCGACTCAACCGGGACATCTGGTGGGGGACTGCGATCTCATCGTCACTGCAACGTCGGCCTTCGGGCAGCGCATTCTGGATATCTCCGAATGCAAGCCGGGGGCGATCATCTGCGACGTGGCGCGTCCACCGGATATCAGTGAAGCCGAGGCAGCGCTGCGTCCCGACCTCCTGATTATCGAAAGCGGCGAGGTCTTCCTGCCGGGCGATGTGGACTTCGGCTACGAAATCGGGCTGCCACCCAAGACAGCGTATGCGTGCCTTGCGGAGACCGCTCTTTTGGCGATGGAGGGTCGTTTCGAGGACTACACGCTCGGCCGGTACATCGAGATGGACCGGGTGAAGGAGATCTTTCGGTTGTTCAAGAAGCACCAGTTCGAGATTGCCGACTTGCGATCTTTCGGTCGGCCGTTGTCCGAGGAGGACTTTCGGCAGCGGCGAGAGCTGGCTGAGCGGCTTCGGCAGGATCCCAACCGCTTCGGGGAGTACCAGGTCCAGGTGCGCGCCGGTTTGGAGAGCATCCCGCGCACTTCCAAGGGAGTCCAGGGTGGAGCTCCCGTCTCTGCTTTCGGGTGGATAGCTGCGGCGGGAGCTATGGGATTCTGGCTCGGCCGCCGTTCGAGGAGAAGAGCGGGGAAGGGACCTCGATCCTGAGGTCGTTTCCCGATTTCCCGTTCTCCATCAGCTGTCATCGAGAACGTCGCGAACCTTGTTCGCGAGAGCGTCGGGAGTGAACGGCTTCTCCAGGAAATTGGTCTCGGGATCGAGCTCACCATGGTGGGTCAGCACGTCGTCACTGTGCCCGGAGACGAACAGGACTTTCAGGTCCGACCGGGCTACCAGAGCCTCCTCGGCAAGCTTGGCACCACTCATTCCGGGCATGATGACGTCGGTGAGTAGCATGTGCAGGGGCTCCTTCATTCCATCGAGAATGCGCAGAGCCTGTTCGCCGTTCGCGGCGGCGATGACGCGATAGCCGATGTTCTCGAGGACCTTGCTCGCCAATGTCCTCACCCCGTCTTCATCCTCGACCAGGAGGATGGTCTCGGTGCCTGGAGTCTGGCCCGTCAGCTCTGCCACGGGTCGCTCATGACTGTCGGCCTTGTCGATGCGGGGCAGGTAGATTCGGAATCGGGTCCCCTTGTTGGGCTCGCTGTCGACCCAGATATAGCCGCCGCTCTGCTTGACGATGCCGTAGACCGTGGAAAGGCCGAGCCCGGTTCCCTTGCCCACCTCCTTGGTGGTGAAGAACGGCTCGAAGATGCGAGACTGGTCACGGGCTGGTATGCCTCGGCCGGTATCGGTCACGGCCAGCATGGAGTAGGGACCTTCGATCACCTCGTAGTTGCCGTCGCTGTAGCTCGGATCCAGGTGCTCGTTGGCGGTCTCGATCGTGAGACGGCCGCCGTCGGGCATGGCGTCGCGGGCGTTGACTGCCAGGTTGACGAGCACGAGCTCCAATTGGCTGGGATCCGCCTTCACCCAGTCGAGCTGCGGCTCGAGCTCGGTCTCCAGCTCGATGTTCTCGCCTACCAGCCTGCGCAGCATATTGCTCATGTCGCAGACGATCGTGTTGAAGGTCAGGACCTCGGGCACCATCATCTGTTTGCGGCTGAAGGCCAGGAGTTGGCGGGTGAGTGAGGCTGCCCGTCGAGCCGCCTTGCTGACCTCGTCGATCTGACCACGCAACTCGTCTCTCGGGGAAAGCTCCCTGGCCATCAGCTCGACATTGCCGATGATCACGGTCAAGAGGTTGTTGAAGTCGTGAGCGATGCCACCGGCGAGCTGTCCCACCGCCTCCAGCCTCTGGGCTCTCCGCAGGCGTTCCTCGCTCTCGACGAGCGCTTCCTGGGCGTCCTTCCAGGAAGAGATATCGCGGGCGACGCCGAGCACGCCCTTGGGCATGCCCGTTCCGTCTCTGAGGAGGGTCATCTTGACCTCGCACCAGAGAGGAGTGCCGTTCTTGTGAACGAGCTCCAGGTCGAGGGTGCGCGTGCGATTCTGGCCGGTCTCGATCTCCTGCTGGAATCGGAGTTCTTCGAGCAGGGTGTCTCGGGCCAGTGGAAAGGAGCCGGCTGCCAGGAGCTGACTCAGATCGACGCCCGGGAGCTCGTCCGGAAGATATCCGAGGAGGCGCCGTACGGAGGGGCTGACGTAGGTGATCTGTTGATCGAGGTCCATGGTCCAGATGACATCCGAAATGGCCTCGGTCAGCAGAAGATAACGCTCCTCACTCTGGCGGAGCTGCTCTTCGGCCCGGCGTCGCTCGGAGATGTCGCGGCCGACAGACTGGATCTCCACGAGGATCCCGTCCTCGTCGAAGATTCCCCGGTCCGTCCACTCCTGCCAGTGCACGACGCCGTCGCCCGTCAGAACGCGGTGCTCGTCGACGGCGGTAGGGCGCCCTGTAGACAGGGATGAGATCTTGTCTCTGACGCTCTCGCGGTCCCGATCGTGGACCCGCTGGAAAAGGCTGGTCCCGAGTATGGCATCCCTGGGCTGATCGAAGAATCGGCAGTAGGCATCGTTGACGAAAGTATGAGTGCCGTCCGGGAGCCACCTGACGATGAACTCCGTTTGGGTCTCGATGAGGCTCCGGTAGCGGGCCTCACTCCGCTTGAGGGCACGGATCGTGTGTCGTTGCTCGGTGACATTGCTGCAGCTCACGGCCAATGAAGTGAGCCGTTGCTCTGTGAGGATCGGTCCAACCCGCATTTCGAGGGTCCAGATTCGACCATTCCGGGCACGGTACTCGACCTCGCAACGATCCTGGATCTTGTGATCGATGACTCTTTTGAGGCAGTCACTGAGGTCTCGGCGAAAGCGGATCGGCAGGAGGGTTGCGAGGTGATGGCCCGTCATCTCTTCGATCGTGAGATCGGGTAGGGGACGGTTGGCGACCCGAATGATCCCCTCCACGTCGAGGAGCAGCAGGTAGTCCGGAGCGTGGTCGGCGAGCGCTTTCCTGTCTCGATGGGCCCAATCGGCTCGAGGGCCGCTCGATTTCGTCACCGATTCAGGCGACATGGCATCCGACTTGGGGTTCGGGCTCGAGTTTCCGGGGTTCATGATCTCTGTGGCGTGCGAATCCTTGCCGCAACCTCCGTATCGGTCGGTGGGTTCGGGTCGCAACACGGTTCTGCCGCTTGTGTACCACGGAGCCGATCGCCACGCTATGGAGTGCTAGACAGAGTGACTCGGGAGAGGACGAAATCTCGGCCTCGGGCGCACCCGGATGTGCTGAGTCGATCAGTAGATTGTCTGACCCAGGAGGGACGCTACGAGCTCGACGCCGATCTTGGCGGTACGGTTCTGACTGTCGAGAATCGGGTTGATCTCCACGACATCCACGGAACCCACGTTGGCACTCGCCGCGACCAGCTCCAGCAGGAGGTGAGCTTCGCGATAGGTCAATCCACCTGGAACCGGGGTACCTACACCAGGTGCCTCCCTGGGATCCAGGCTGTCCATGTCGAGACTGACGTGGACCTTGGGTAGATGTGCCAGTTTCTTCAGGGCCTGCTTGGCGACCTGGCCGATGCCTTGCTCGTCGATCTCACGCATCGTGAAGACCGTTATGCCACTGGCTCGCAGCAGAGCCCTCTCCTCGGGATCCAAGCTGCGGAGCCCTATCAGGACGACATCCGTGGCCGAGACCTTCGGACCCGGCCTCCCGATATCGACGAGACGGGCGCTACCCTGTCCGGTGAGAGCCGCCAACGGCATTCCGTGGAGGTTGCCGGTCGGCGAGGTTGTGGGTGTATTGAAGTCGCCGTGAGCGTCGATCCAGAGTACGCCGGAGGCGCCCGCTTCGGTAGCCGCGGCAACCGTGCCGAGCGCGATGGAGTGATCCCCTCCGAGAAACAGGGGAACCTCGCCCTCGGCGATCGCTTCCAGACCGACTTCGTAGACCGCTGTACATGCTTCTACGACGGAGGGGAGATAAGCCAGGCCCCCTTCGGATGGCAGCTCGTCGCGAACAGGAATCTCGACGTTGCCGCAGTCCCTGACGCTGCAGCCGACCTGCCGCAGATGGTTGTCCAAGCCCGCGTACCGCAGAGCACTGGGGCCCATGTCCACGCCACGCCGAGACTGACCGAGGTCCAATGGGACGCCTACGATATTGACCGCCTTCTTCAAGTTCCGCCCTCTCTTCTGAGTGGTTGTGATGCAGGACGAGTGGGTCCGTTCAGAGCGCGCCTAGAGCTTTTCGCCCACGATCTGCTTGTACCCTTTCGCTGGAGGGTTCGTAGCCGAGCTCACCGGTCCGGCACTCGCCTTCCATTGGGTCGATCCCTCGAGAGTACCCTTGAGCTTCCTCGTCAAGTCGTCGAAAGTACCGCTCATCTCGTATCGGATCGCGTCCTCATCGCGATTCCAGATGGAGACCGAAAGCGCCTGATCAGGATCGTGCAGCGCTTCGACCAGGAACACTGCGCGACACCCTTGAGTCGATCGGATATCCGGCCGAAACGCAGTTTTGTAGAGGTAGATGAGATCGTCCCAACTCTCCGGCCGGACTCTAACCGAGACCATCCTTACGAAGAGCCGAGAAGT
>JARFQS010000477.1 GCA_029287645.1 Thermoanaerobaculia bacterium
GGCGATCGATCTTGCCGTTGGGAAGGCGCGGCAGCTCGGGGAGCACCACCAGCCGGTCCGGGATCATGTGCTCCGGTAGACGCTTCGCCAGCCCCTCACGCCAGTTCGTGACCGTTTCGGCTGCGACCGGCTCCACGAAGGCCAGCAAGTTGGTGGCCCCAACCGTCGAGCCTGCGGCCCTGCCGGAGTCGATCGAGCGGCCGACAACCGCGGCCTCCTCGATCTCCGGGAACTCGAGCAGCGCCGCCTCGACTTCGCCCGGCTCGATCCTGAAGCCACGCAGCTTGATCTGCTCATCCTCGCGACCCAGGAACAGCAGACTGCCGTCGGCTGACCACCTGACCCGGTCGCCGGTTCGATAGCTGGGCGTCGAGGACTTTGAGCGGGCGTCCACGACAAAGCACGCATCGGAGAGCTCGGGCCGCCGCCAATAGCCCGACGCCACGGTCGCCCCGCGGATCCAGGCCTCGCCGGGAACTCCGGTGGGAGCTGGACGACCGAGAGGGTCCAGCACGTCGACACGCACACCGGGTATGGGTCTGCCGATGGCTACCGGACGTGCCCTGTCTTCTCTGGTGATCTCGTGTACCGTGGCCCATACCGTCGCCTCGGTGGGACCGTACTCGTTGAAGAGACGAGTTCGGGGTAGAAGCTGGAAGTGCTCCTCGACCAGCGCCGAGGGACAGCTTTCGCCGGCCACGATGGCGGTCTGCAGCCCTTGCAGCCGATCGGCTCCGGTCCTGAGCAGTTGGGCGTACAGCGAGGGAACGCAGAGGAGGCTGTCGACCCTCTCCTCGTCGATGAGCTGCGTCAGACGGCGTGGGTCCCTGGCTTCGTCCTCGGCTGGAATCACCAGGCATCCTCCCAACCAGAGGGCCCAGAAGATTCCCGCCACAGAGCTGTCGAAAGCCAGGCTCGGCAGGAGCAGGAACCGCTGCGGTTGAAGTTCGTAGGCCGGCACTCGGGCGGCTGTGGAGGCGCGAAGATTGGCGTGCGTCACGACGACACCCTTCGGGCGACCCGTCGAGCCCGATGTGTACAGGAGGTAGGCAGGGGACTCGGGCGGAGCTACGGGGAGAGCGTCTGCCCGGGGGGCTGCTTCATCCAGGGCATCGACCTCGATGACCGACCAGGAGCCGTCTGGCAGCCGGCTTCGAAGGGTCGAGCTGGTCAGCACCGCCGAGACCGCGGCGTCTTCGAGCACCTGACGATGTCTCGCTTCAGGATAGCTCGGGTCGAGGGGTACGTAGGCCGCTCCCGACAGGTGGGTGCCGACCACGGCCTCGATCATCTGTACAGAACGCCCGAGAAAGACGCCGACGCGATCACCGACCGCCACGCCTCGAGACGCGAGCTCACTGGCGATCGACAGCGCGGAGCTCTCCAACTCGCCGTAGGTCCTTCGCACCCCTTCGCAGACCAGAGCCGGAGACTGCGGTGATCGACGCGCTTGCTGGAGAAACCGCTCCGGTAGCAGGGGCATCTCGCCGGTCTCCAGCGGCGCTCCCTCGGCAAAGGTGCGAAGGCGCTGCCCCTCCTGGTCAGCCAGCATCGGCACCTCGGCCGTGGATCGCTCCGGCTGCAACGGCAACTGTTGGAGGAGCGTTTCGTAATGGTCCAGAAGTTGCGCCATCCAGATCTCATCGAAACGATCCTCTCGATACTCGACACCGATTTCGAGTCCGGACTCGGCATCTGTGACGAAGAGCGTCTGGTCGAACTTCGCGGCACCCAGGTCGAGCGCAACCGGTTCCAGTCGCGCCTCGCCCAGTGGAGGTGAAGAGGGCCTCTGCTGATACACGAACATGGCCTGGAAGATCGGATGTCGGTCGCCATGCCGCGGTGGCGACAGGGCCTCGGTCAGCTCGTCGAACGGCACCGAAGCCTGCGCGAGGGCCTCTCTCGAGGCACCACTGAAGTCGCTCACGGCGGCCACCACGGGGCGCTCTTCCTCGATGCCCGCGGAGATCACCACGGGATT
The DNA here is from genome assembly GCA_029287645.1 of Thermoanaerobaculia bacterium. Classification (GTDB taxonomy): domain Bacteria; phylum Acidobacteriota; class Thermoanaerobaculia; order Multivoradales; family JAHEKO01; genus JAUVRX01. The sequence goes on from JARFQS010000477.1 coordinate 1,982, forward strand.
GGTGAAATAGCCGATCATGCCGTCTGTGGCGTGGTGGGAGCGTGTCGACACCGGTACTGCGAAAGCGAAGCGTCGCCCGGGGACGTAACGTTGCAGCAACAGCCTGAACGAGAACGCATACACCGTGAAAGGCGTACCCGCTGTGGAGGAGGCGAGTTGACGAATGCCCCTCTGTACCGATGGATCCAGGATCCGACGCAGGAGTCGTCCCTGCCCTTTCTCCGCGTCGGTGCCCACTCTCTCGAACGGTAGGCTCAACTCATCGGGCAGCGGATCCAGGCGCCTTCGCCAGTCTTGCAGCGCCCGGCCCCGTTCCTGCGGGTCGCGCTGGTTCTGCCAGTAGACATAATCGTCATACTGCAGGTCCGGTTCGTCGTCCGGCAGCCGCCCTGCATACGCCTCGGCGAGCTCGTTCCAGAAGTGCTCGAGGGATCGCTCGTCGGCCAGGATGTGGTGCAGGACCAGGACCAGGTAGGTGTCGCCACCGGAGTCTTCCTCGACGAGATGCAGCCGAATCAGTGGCCCTGTCTCGAGATCGAAGGCTTCCCTGGCCTTGCGAGCCGCAGCGCTCAGGCCATTTCCTTTGGCCACCTCGACGACCTCGAAGTCGGGTGGCAGATCTGCATGCACGATCTGCAGAATGGTGTCGCGCTGGCGAGAAAAGGTGGAGCGGAGGATGCGATGTCGATCGACCACCCGGTGCAGAGCCCGCTGCAGCTCGGTTCTGTGGATGGGGCCATGAGCTCGGAATGCACTCGTCAGGTTGTAGGCCGGTGAGGCCGGTTCCATCTGGTGGGTGAGCCAGAGGCTGCGCTGCATCTCGCCCAGCCGGGCCTGCTGGTCGGCGGGTCGCGGTGGCAGCTCCGGTGGCTGGGAACGGGCCGCGGCCTTCTTGAGACGGATGGCCCGAGCGAGGAGCTCGGCTCTGCGATCGTCTTCCCGTGGGGTCATCTGTAGAGTCTCGCTTCGCCTACGAAGTGCAGAACAGTTTATCGGGGCTCGATCCTCGAGGCGATCCCCAACTGGATGGTACTCTCGCGTCGGTGACTCCGTCTTCCTCGACGAGATGCAGCCGAATCAGTGGCCCTGTCTCGAGATCGAAGGCTTCCC
>JARFQS010000125.1 GCA_029287645.1 Thermoanaerobaculia bacterium
ATGCTCGAGATCAACGGCTCCACCTGCACCTCGCCGCGAGAGGCCAGTGCCAGCGCCTCGCTGGCCGCTCCCTTGGCCTGGGCCACAGTGTCGGGGATGTCCTTGGGCCCCTGGCAGGTCCCCGCGAGAAACACCCCGGAGGTGGGCGTGGAGACCGGTTCGAGCTTTGGATGCTCCTCGAGGAAGAACCGATCCGACCCCGTGTTGATCCCGAACAAGCGCGCCACCTCGTTGGCGTCCGCGCGCGGCTCCATGGCAGTGCAAAGGACTACCATCTCCACCGGGACCCGGAGGATCTCGCCGCTCAGCGTGTCCTCGGCCACAACTACCAGCAAGCCCTTCTCCTCGGGGCTCTGGGCCTGGTCCGTCACCCGGGTGGCCTTGCCCCGGACCATGCGCACACCCTCGCTCTGGACGCGCCGCAGGAACTCCTCGTAGCCCTTCCCGAAGCAGCGCAGATCGATGTAGAAGTTGAAGACCTGGGTCTCTTCTCCGCACTTGTCCTTCAGCAGATGGGCATACTTGAGCGCATACATGCAGCAGGTGCGCGAGCAATACTCGTGGTAGTTGACGTCGCGGCTGCCGATGCAGTGAAGAATCGCCACGCTCTTCGGCTCCCTGGTGAACTCGAGGCGGTTCTCCGAGTCGCGCAGGAGCAACTTGCCGTTGGTGGGCCCGGTCGCGTTCGAGAGACGTTCGAACTCCAGGTTGGTAAAGACGTTGGCGTACTTGCCGTAGCCGTACGGCGCCATCGAGGTGGGATCGAGCGCGTCGAATCCCGTGGCCACGATGATCGAGCCGACATCGATCTCGAGCATCTGGTCCTGCATTTCGTGGTCGATGGCCCTGGCCTCGCAAGCATCCACACACAGCATGCATTCACAGCAGCCACCACACGCCAGGCAACGTGCTGCCTCGCGGCGCGCCTCCTCCTCGTCGAGACCCAGCTCCACCTCCTGGTAGCTGCCGCGCCTCTCGTCGGCGGTCAGCTCGGGCATCTCGGTTCGCGGCTCGGATCGGACGTGCTTGGGTATCGGAGCCCAACGGCTTCCGGACGGCCGAATCGGGCGACCCTCGACCAGGCTCTCGCCGCGCAGGAGCCGGTCGATCGAGACGGCAGCCTCCCGGCCCGCCGCTACGGCCCCGATGGCGATGGAAGGTCCGGTGTAGAGATCGCCGCCTGCGAAGAGCCGCGGGTGGCTGGTCTGGTAGCTCACCGGATTCACCTCCACCCCACCCCAACGTGTCATCGCCACGTCTTCCATCCCGGTCAGAACGCTCGTGTCTGCCTGCTGGCCGATGGCCGCGATCAGCATGTCGCAGTCGACCTCGAACTCCGAGCCCTCGATGCGCACGGGGCGCCGCCGCCCCGAGTCATCCGGCTCACCGAGCTCCATGCGAACGCAGCGCAGGCCGATCACCTTGCCGCCTCTGGTGAGCACCGATTCCGGTGCGGTGAGTAGATCGACGGCGATGCCTTCGTCCTCGGCGGCGGCTACCTCGGAGATCTCGGCCGGCATCTCCGCGCGACTCCGGCGGTAGACGATCCGCACTTCCACGGCCCCCTGCCGAAGCGCCGCCCGGGCCCCGTCGATGGCCACATCCCCGCCTCCGACGACCACCACCTTCTTGCCCGTCTCCGTGGGCTCACGCAGGTTCAGCCGACGCAGGTAGTCGACGCCGTGTGTGACTCCGTCGGCGTCCTCACCTTCGATGCCCAGGGTTCGGCTCCGGTGGGTACCCGTGGCCAGATAGACCGCCTGGTACCCCTGATCGAACAGGCTGGTCAGCGTGCGCTCGCCTCCGATCGGGGTGTCGAGCCGGATCTCGACTCCGCTTCGCTCGATGTACGCGATCTCGCGCTCGAGAATCTCAGGCGGCAGCCGGTAGTCCGGAATGCCGACGCGGAGCATTCCGCCCGCCACCGGGGCAGCTTCGAAGACGGTGACGGCGTAACCCTCGCGCACCAGGAAGTACGCGGCGGTCAGACCCGCCGGTCCCGAGCCGATCACGGCCACCCTCTGGCTCTTCCGATCGATCTCGGGCTGCGGCAGGGGCAGATCGTTCCAGTCGACCTGGTCGGCGGCGAACCGTTTGAGCTGTCGGATGGCGAGAGAGGAGTCCAGCTCGGATCGGCGGCACACTTCTTCGCAAGGAGCCGGGCAGATCCGTCCGAGCGTGCCCGGAAGGGGCACCTTCTCCATGATCAGCTGCGTCGCTTCCTGATACTTTCCAGCCTTGACCAGCATCAGGTAGCCCTGCACGTTGACCCCAGCCGGACACGCCTGTACGCAGGGGGCGCGATCGAGCTTGTCGATGCAGAACGTGGTCGGCACGGCCTGCGGGAAGGGCCGGTAGATCGCCTTTCGGAGCCGCGTGCCCTCGTCCCATTCGTTCGGCACCTCGACCGGGCAGACCTTTGCGCACTCCCCGCACCCCGTGCACCTGTCCTGTATGAATCGGGACTTCTTGCGAACCTTGACCTTGAAGTTCCCGACGAAGCCGCTGACCTCTTCGACCTCGCTGTAGGAGAGGAGCTCGATGTTCGGATTCTGGCTGACCGCCACCATCTTGGGCGTTCCGATGCAGGCCGCGCAGTCCAGCGTGGGAAAGGTCTTGTCGTACTGGAGCATGTGCCCGCCAATGGTGGGCGACCGCTCCACCAGGTAGGCCTTGAACCCGGCCTTGGCGACGTCGAGCGCCGCCTGCATTCCGGCGATCCCGCCACCCACGATCAGCGTGTTGGTATTGGCCTCGAAGCGCGCCGGGTGCAGATCCTGCTGGAGGGGAACGCGCATGACACCAGCGCGGGACAGGAGCTTGGCCTTCTCGGTGGCCTCGTCCTCGTCTTCCGTGACCCAGGAGACATGCTCACGCACGCACACCATGTGAAAGGCGCGATAGGGATTGAGCCCAGCCCGGCTGCAGGCATTGCGGAAGGTGACCTCGTGCATTCGCGGTGAGCAGGACGCCACCACCACGCGAGTGAGGGCACAATCGCGGATGTCGTTCTCGATCAGCTCCTGTCCCGGGTCGGAGCACATGAACAGGTAGTCGCGAGACACCACCACGTCGGGCAGGTCTCGCACGTAGTCGGCCACTTCCTCCACGCGCACCCGAAAGGAGATGTTGATCCCGCAGTGGCAGATGTAGAACCCGATTCGCTCAGCCATTACCGATCCTCTCCGCGGAGGCCAGCTCCACAGGCTGTACCTCTTCCCCTGCCACGCCGACCGAAAGCGCGAGCAACTCGGCCACGTCCCGGACTGCGATTTGCTCGCCTGCATCGAGGACGCTCACTGCGTCCTCCAACATGAGCGTGCAATAGGGACATGC
>JARFQS010000544.1 GCA_029287645.1 Thermoanaerobaculia bacterium
GATACGCTGAACGTCTGCGTAGCCCTCGGTGCTCACCTCACCAGAGACGATCACCGTCCCGGTCGTGACCAGACACTCCACGGCGACTCGGCTGTCGGGGTCCTGCTCCAGCAGGGTGTCCAGAACCGCGTCGGAGATGCGGTCACAGATCTTGTCGGGATGGCCCTCGGTGACCGATTCGCTCGTGATGTAGGTTAGGCGTGCCATATGCGCAGTTCCTCTTCGGTTCTCGATTCCTGAAAGCAGTTCGGTGACGCAATGATTATTCATATTCTGACGCAGGTTGCCAGTGAGACATAGCGCGCCATCTATCTTCGGGGGCCTGCTAGCATGAGTCGAGCTTGGCAGGAAACCTCTCGAAAAGCTGGCCGCCACATAGGAGTCTCGACACCATGCTGGACGCATCTTCCCACGAGCAAGATCGGTTCTCGATGGACCTTCCAGCCGGCTCCATAGCCGTTGTGGGGGTTCCGTGGGACGAGAAATCTTCGTACATGAGGGGTCCGGCCGGAGCACCCGCTCATATTCGCCAAGCCCTCTATTCGAGCTCGACCAACACCTCGACCGAGTGCGGGCGCGATCTGGGAGAGGAACCGAGGATTCGGATGCTCGGCGATCTGGATCTTCCGGTCGGTGAGGCGGCCATCGCGACGATCGAGCGCCAGATCGAGAAAGTCCTCGACCAGGGAGCGAGGGTCCTCGCCCTCGGCGGTGACCACTGCGTCACGCTGCCGATCGTCCGAGCACAGTCCCGCCACTTTCCCGACCTCACCGTCGTGCACATCGACGCTCATCCGGACCTCTATGACGAGCTCGAAGGAGATCGTCTATCCCACGCCTGTCCTTTCAGCCGCATCATGGAAGAGGGCCTGGTCTCGAGACTCGTGCAACTGGGGATTCGGACTCTCAATGCTCACCAACGAGAGCAGGCCGCTCGCTTCGGGGTGGAGATCCTGGAGATGAGGAGCTGGCGCCTGGCTGATGGCCTGCCAAAGGGTCTCGGCGGTCCGCTCTATCTCTCGCTCGATCTGGATGCCCTGGACCCGGCGTTCGCACCGGGCGTCTCACATCCCGAGCCAGGGGGTCTTTCGACTCGCGAGTTGCTGGACATTGTCGAGGCTCTTCCCTCTCCGCTGGTTGGCGCTGACATCGTCGAGCTCAATCCACTGCGCGACGCGGCAGGCCTGACGGCCCGCGTGGCAGCCAAGCTGCTGAAGGAGATCGCAGCGCGAATGCTGGAGGACTTCACAACCTGAGCGCCCTCTCGCGCCGGGGCGCGTGACCCCTTCGGCTATGCTTGGCCGACACCAATGGAGAGGCTCCAGCTAGCTTTCACGGGAGACGACAAGCCATGACCGACGAACTCTATTTCCGACAGCTTCTGGCCGGTCGCCAGGTGGCGATCGAACACCCAGCCGCTGGCCAGATGGCCAATTTCATGTACCTGATCGGCGACCCGGCGAGCCGCAAGGCCCTGGTCGTGGACCCGGCCTGGGATGTGATGTCACTTCTCGAGGTGGCTCGACAGGACGACTACGAGGTCGTCGGTGCCCTCATCACCCACTACCACCCGGATCACGTGGGGGGCGATCTATGGGGCGTCCACGTCGAAGGCGTCAATCGGCTGCTGGAAGAGCACCAGGTGCCGCTCTACGTCAACAAACACGAAGCGGAGGGTCTCAAAGTCGTCACCGGCGTCTCGGAGAGTGACATGCGGAAGACCGACGACGGGGAGACTCTCACCCTGGGCCAGGTGCAGATCCGATTTCTGCACACCCCGGGCCACACTCCCGGGAGTCAGTGCTTCCTTCTCGGCGATCGCCTGGTGGCGGGCGACACTCTCTTCGTCCAGGGATGCGGGCGGGTGGACCTGCCGGGCGGCGATGCGGAGCAGATGTACTACAGCCTCACTCAGAAGCTCGCCAAGCTACCATCACAGACCGTGCTCTATCCCGGCCACCACTACGGTCCCTCGGAAACCTCGACCATCGAGCAGGAGCTGCAGAACAATCTCTACCTGAGGGTCCGCTCCCTCGAGGACTGGCGTCACCTGATGGGAGGCGCTTTCTGATCGCGCGGGGTCAATCGTCGAAATAGCCCTCTCGGGTCCGGACCTCGAGATTCTGGCGACCCACCTTGACCCTCACATTTCTCCAGGAGCCGTCGTGGTTGGCTTGACTGGGGTAGTACCCCAGAACGTATTGCTCGCGAAGCTCGGCGAGGATGCCGGCGAAGGCCTCCTCCAGACCCTCCAGGCTATCGACCATCTCGATCCGCCCCCCGCTCTCCTGAATGGCCTGCCGGAGGTCCTTGAACTCCCTCCGGTTCGCCTCGACGTTCCTCCACGATGAGGTGTATTCGGGAATCTCTGTGTGATCTCCCGGATCTCGCAGTTGAATCCAGTAGATCAGGGCCTGACTCATGCGGGCTTTCTGCAGGACTCCCTCCATGGAAAGCACGCTGTGCACATCGGAGCCGTCGGAGAACAGAACGACGACGCGTCGACCCTGGACGGCCTCGAGTCGGCTGAGCGCCAGAAAGAGATGGTCGTTGATCGAGGTACCCCCGGCAGCCTCGACATCGGTGAGAGCTCGACTCAACAACTCCCGGTCCTCAGAGAACTCGGTCATGCGCAGCAGTCGATCGGAAAAGAGCAGCACCATCGCCTGGTCCAGAGGCTTCATCTCCTCCACGAACTCATTGGCCCCCTGCAATGCGGCCGCTAGTCGATCCCCCTTCATGCTCAGACTGCAGT
>JARFQS010000132.1 GCA_029287645.1 Thermoanaerobaculia bacterium
TCGTCCTCCCAGTCCCAGAAGTAGTCTTTGTTGCTGAGGAGCTCCTCCGCTTCGCCTCCCGCGTCATGGTCAGCGACCACGATCGACTCTCCTCGCGACTCGCTCTCCTTCTTGACGACCTCGAGCTGGTCTTCCAGGTCGTGCGTTTCACCGTCCCAATACTCGACAGTTCCGAAGTAGGGCCAGCCGCTTTGGAACGCAGGATCGTGCCAACGGCGCGCTAACCACACCGCGTAGCGCACCAACCGGAGTCCCCGGAGTACCTCGATCAGTCGAAGGCTCGAACGATCGAAGAGGCGAAACTGCTCATAGCCAGAGAGGAATCGCTCTCGCATCCGGAGGGTCTCTTCATCCCGGCCTGGTAGAGCGAGCCAGACATCCTGTACCGGGGGTCCCGGTGCCATGTCGTCGAAGTCCAGGATGTTGAAGAGGTTGTCACGCAACAGAACATTACCCAGGTGGAGATCGCCATGAATCCGGTGGGTCTCGAAACCGACGAATGTCCGGTCGGCGTAGTCGGCGATCCCTTCCGCCGCCCGGAAGTAGCGTCCTTCCAGAGCCTGCGGAATCACCCGGTGCTCCTCGAGCCATGCCAGAGGTTGACGGATGAAGTGCTCACCGTCGATGGGGCGACGACCCGAATCGGGATCGGTCGCGGCCACATTGTGCATGCGACCTACCAGCATGCCGAGCCGATGGGCCAAGGAGGCGTTCAGCTCGTCGGGAGCGCGCCCACCCCTGCGATCGGACAGGCTGTAGTAGATGTTGTCGATCTGCTTCAGGGTCGGGCCGTCGGGAAACGGACGCACCGTGCAGACGGGAACATCGGCATCGGCCAGCTGCTGCAGGAAGCGGTGCTCCTCGAGAATCTGTGACTCGTTCCAGCGCCCGGGCCGATAGAACTTGGCGACGATCCGACTGCCCTCCGTGAGCTCGACCTCGTAGACGCGATTCTCGAACGAATTGAGCGGATAACAGAGGTTGTTGCACTTCAGGCCGCCCGCCTCCACAGCGGCCAGCACCCTCTCGGGTGTCAGGGCGAGAAACAGGTCGGTTGGGCGACCCTGGCTACTCTCCGAAGAGCTCCAGGTACTCTCCATAACCCTCCTTCTCCAGATCCTCGACAGACACGAACCTCAGGGACGCCGAGTTGAGGCAGTAGCGCAGACCGGTGGGCTGCGGACCGTCCGCGAAGACGTGGCCCAGATGGGAATCTCCATGCTTGCTCCTCACCTCGGTACGGACCATTCCGAGGCTACGGTCCTGCTTCTCCACCACGTTGGCGGCCACCAGGGGCTTCGTGAAGCTGGGCCAGCCCGTGCCGGACTTGTACTTGTCCGTGGAGCTGAAGAGGGGCTCTCCCGACACCAAGTCGACGTAGAGTCCGGGGCGCTTGTTGTCCCAATACTCGTTCCTGAACGGTGGCTCCGTACCGTCCTTCTGGGTTACCTCGTACTGCAGCGGCGTCAACATGGCGACTAGCTGCTCCTCCGTGGGCTTGGTGAAGCTCTCCCACTTGGAGCCTCCCTCGCGCTGACCCACATCTTCCCTGCCCCAGGTCTTCTCCAAATAGCCCTCCCGCCCGGAGCCCCTACGGTACTGCATGTAGTGAAGCGGGTTCTTCTTGTAGTAGTCCTGGTGATAGTCCTCGGCCGGATAGAACGGCCCGGCGGCCACGATTTCGGTGACGATGGGTCGGTCGAAGCGACCCGACTGGGCCAGCTCATCGCGAGACTGTGCGGCCTGCCGTTTCTGCTCTTCGTCGTGGTAATAGATCGCTGTCGCGTACTGGTTGCCCCGATCCGCGAACTGACCACCGGAATCCGTCGGGTCGATCTGCCGCCAGAAGACGTTCAGGAGCTCTCCGTAGCTCACCCTGGAGGGGTCGTACACCACCTGGACGACCTCTCTGTGACCGGTCCTGCCGGCCGAAACCTGTTCGTAGGTCGGATTCTCCTCGGGTCCCCCGGAATACCCGGAGACGACCTCGAAGACTCCATCGAGCTTCTCGAACGGGGGCTCCATGCACCAGAAGCACCCACCGGCGAACGTCGCCTTCTCGTGAGGTCCGATGTCTCCGTCTTCGGCGCGTGAAGCACAGGCAAACAGAATACCGGAAAGGGCTGCGACTAGAACCAGAGATCTCGTTATCATGACGCACTCTCCTGTCGGGAATCCGGGTGCCGTGGCACCATAGCAGACACTACGCCGCTGACGCCGATCCGGATCGCATTCGAGTCGTTCCCACTCCGAAATCAGGGAATTCTTCCCTGAATATGCCAAGCCATGAAATTGAGAAGTCCGAGAACTCCTGCCTTTCATCCTGGCATCGGGCTTGCTCTTTCAGTCTCGAGCAGATTCCAGAGCCTCGACAAGGTGCGCAGGAATCGGACCACCGCCGGGCGACCTACCTCCTGGCAGAGCGGGGTTGGTTCCACTGACCGATTGGAGGTAACGATGCGATGCAGATCCCTCGTCCTGGTTGGCCTCTTCTCTCTCGTAACTCTGCTTTGGATGGGTGCAGCCGAAAGGTCCGATGCCTATTTCCGTTGGGGTGACGGCTGTACAGACTGCCACGGCGACTTTCGAGATGCGACTTCGATGAAGCCGAACAACACCTGGCCAGATGACAAGCATGACGTTCATCGGAGAGACATGATGAACAACCTGTGCGGCACCTGTCACATCGTCAATGGAGACGACCCACAGCTTGACACCTCCGCAGGAGAACCCGGTCTTGAAGGGATCAGTTGCATGGGGTGCCACGGAGTAGACCCCCGTCCAGACGCTGTCTCTTATACACATCTGACGCTGCCGACGACTTCGCCGTAGTGTGGTTCTCGGTGGTGGGGGGATGATT
>JARFQS010000599.1 GCA_029287645.1 Thermoanaerobaculia bacterium
CTTTCGAGGCTATCGAGTTTCCGATCGCGATGATTGTGGGTGCGGGCGTGTACGAAGGCGCTGGAAAATGGGATCGGGAAGCAGCGTGACACCCTAGGACATCACTCGGCCAAAGTGCTCTGACAGACGCGGGCGAATAGATCTGGTCCAACGAGAACTCGGATCTGGGATGCTCTATGCGGTCGATCTCGATCCTCGAGAAGGGACGCATCACTTCCTCCGATCTGCGGAAAGAGCTCCGAAACCTTAGGAGAGACCCTCATGGAATTCGAATTCGACAAAGCGACAGCAGTCCTCGAGACGACACCCTCAGTCCTTGAAGCGTGGTTGGGCAACTTGCCAGAGGAATGGGTTCGCGCTAGCGAAGGAGAGGGTACTTGGAGCCCCTTCGACATCGTGGGGCATCTGATCCATGGCGAGAAGACGGACTGGATTCCTCGTGCAGAGATCATCCTCTCCGATCGGGAGACACGAGAGTTCGAGCCCTTCGATCGATTCGCGATGTTCGCCGACAGTGAGGGGAAGCAGATGCAGGAGCTTCTCGACAGCTTCGCCGACTTGCGGCAGCGGTCCCTCGATCGACTCCGTGCCTTGCAGATCTCCGAAGCCGATCTCGACAAGACGGGTGTCCACCCAGAATTCGGAACAGTAACCCTGAGACAGCTTCTCGCTACCTGGGTTGTTCATGACCTCAATCACCTGGGGCAGATCGCCAGGGTGATGGCCCGGCAATACAGAGGCGAGGTCGGCCCCTGGCATAGATACCTGGGCATCCTCGATTAGGTAGCGGCAGGGTATTCCGACCTGCTCTAGGCTCGGACCCTCTCCATCTTCGGGTCGTACATCGCGCGGCTGGCCAGGCTCACCTCCAAGGGATAGCGCTGGCCGGCGATATCGATCTCCCACTCGCCCTCCTCCAGGTAGGCCTTGGTGATGGGCTCATCGGCCTCGATCATCGCCAGACCCACAGCGCCACCAAGGGTGAAGCCGTAGCTCGCCGCACGGACATAGCCGACCGCCTTGCCGTTTCGATGGATGACCTCGGCGTGGTAGAGCAGCGGCTCGGGGTCCTTGACCAGGACCTGGACCAGGCGCCGGTTGTAGGCGGGGCCTTGTGTCTTCTTTTCGACGCAGTAGGCCTTGCCGAGAAAGTCCGGCTTGTCCAGATTCACGAACATCCCCAGACCGGTCTCGTAGGCATCGTCGGTGTTGTCGATGTCGTGACCGTAATCACGATACGCCTTCTCCATGCGTAGGCTGCCCAGGGCCCTGAGTCCGGCATGGCGCAGGCCGAGATTCTTGCCCGCCTCGATGACGCGGTCGTAGACGTGCACGGCTTGCTCCGCGGGAATGCACAGCTCGTAGCCGAGCTCGCCCACGTAGGTGATGCGGTTGCACAGGACACGCGCGAATCCGATATCGATCTCGCGTGAGGTGCGGAAGGGAAAGGCCTCGTTGGATAGGTCTGCCGAGGTAATCGACTGCAGAAGCTGGCGAGACTTGGGACCCTGCACGTTGAGCTGGGCGATGCCCCCCGTGATGTCGGTGACAAAGCAGTGGGCGTCGTCTGGGATGTGGCGCCGGATCCAGGTCTCGACATGGCGGTGCATGGTGTCGGTGACCACCACCATGAATCGCTCCTCATTGATCTTGGTCACGGTGACGTCGGCTTCCAGCTTGCCGCGCTCGTTGAGAAACTGGGTGTAGGTGATGGTCTCAGCCGGGCCGTCGACGCTGTTGGCCGAGATGTAGTCGAGCACCTTGCCGGCGTCGCGCCCCTGCACCAGGAACTTCCCCATGAAGGACATGTCCATGGCGATGACGCCCTCGCGGCACGCCATGTGCTCCGCTTCCCAGTAGGGAAACCAGTTCTGACGTCCCCAGGAGAGCTTGTCGACCTCGGGCTCCTGACCCTCCGGCGCATACCAGGCCGGGCTCTCCCAGCCGCTCACATCGGTGAAGTAGGCGCGCTGATCCTTCATGCGGTCGTAGAAGGGGGAACGCTTGCAGTCGCGGGCGGTCAGGGGAACGCGCGTGGGGTAGTGACGCCGGTACACCAATCCGAGAGTCTCGACGACGCGTGTTTTGCGGTATTCGGGATTGCACTGATAGGGATGGAATCGATCCACATTCATGCCGGTGATATCCGCACCCGGATCACCGGTCGTGATCCACTGGGCCATGATCTTCCCGAGGCCGCCGGCCGTGATGATGCCAATGGAGTTCAAGCCTGCGGCGACAAAGTAGTTCTGAACCTCTGGCGCTTCTCCGAAGGCCACTCCCATGTCGGGCGTGAAGCTCTCCGGACCGCAGAACAGCTCCTTGATGCCGGCCCCCTGTGAGACGGGAATGCGAGTCATGGCCTTCTCGAGGAAAGGCATCATGCGGTCCCAGTCGGGCGGGATCTTGCCGAAGGAGAAATCCTCGGGGATGCTGTTCACCTTCCACGGAGCGCAGACCGGCTCGAACAGGCCGATCATCAGGCCGTCGCCTTCTTCCCGGTAGTAGGCGTGACAGGAGGGATCCTCGATGATGGGCAGCTCGCGGGTCATGCCCTCGATGGGCTCGGTCATGAGGTAGTAGTGCTCGGTCGACTGGTTCGGGATGCTCACGCCGTTGAGGGCACCGAGCTGGCGAGCCCACATCCCCGCACAATTGACCACGAACTCCGCCTGGATATTGCCGTGTGTGGTGGTGACGCCTGTTGCGCGGCCGTTGTCAGTCGTGACACCTGTGACCGACACGCCCTGGAGGATCTTCACGCCCTTCTGCTCCGCGCCCTTGGCCAGGGCCATGGTGGCGTCCACGGGATTGACCCGCCCATCCTTCCTCAAGTAGAAGCCCGCCTCGATGCCCTCCATGCTGGCCAGGGGGAAAAGCTTCTTGATCTCGTCGGGGCCGATCTCCTCGACGTCGTTGCCGCACAGTCGATTGAAAGCCGCTACTCGCCGATACTCTTCGACGCGGTCCTTGTCCGCGGCCAGCTCGATGAAGCCCAGGGCCTCGAATCCGGTGCTCTGCTCCGACTCCGCTTCCAGGCGCCCCCACAGGTCACGTGTGTACATGCGCATCTCGACCGAGGTTTCAGAGGTCGAGCCAAATGTGGTCATCAGGCCCGCCGCGTGCCAGGTCGTGCCCGAGGTGAGCTGGTCACGCTCGAGCAGGACGACGTCGGTCCAGCCCAGGTGACCGAGGTGATAGGCGATGGAACAACCGATGATGCCGCCACCGATGATGACGACGCGAGCGTTCTCTGGGACTTGAACGGATTGCATGGGAAAGCCCTTTCATCGAAGTCGACTCAAAAAGCTCGATTGCGAAGGATTGTCTAGTGCAAAGAGACCTTGGCTCTCCAGGCAGCGCCAAGGATCCATCAGCCTCAATCTAGTGAACCAGCGTTGCCTTCGCACCACCCAGTTGGGTAGGAGCCGCGGTCCATTCCTGTGCTACCAAACTGCCAAGGATCACCAACCTCGGAATCGACCACGACGGCTCACCGAGCACTGGGATGAGTTACGATTCGATCCCAGTGGGCCGAGCCAATGCACACAGGACTAGAGGAGAAGCGAAGATGAGACCCATGATCCTAATCGGAGCGTCGTTGGCGCTCCTGGCGACAGCACCGGCATT
>JARFQS010000628.1 GCA_029287645.1 Thermoanaerobaculia bacterium
ACTCTCGCTCGGCCCGACCGACCCGACCCGATCGCTGCCAGGTAGCCATGACACTTCCCGGGTAGCCAACCAGGATGCACGCATCGAGCCCCCCGACGTCGATACCCATCTCCAATGCCGAGGTCGAGATCACTCCGTCTAGACGACCTTCGAAGAGATCTGCCTCGATCTTCCGGCGCTCTTCGGCGAGAAATCCCGACCGGTAGCTCGCCACCCGCGTGGCCAGCTCGGGCTCCTGTCGCCGCAGCCACGAGAAGAGCAACTCCGTGATCCGACGGGCCTTGGTGAATACGATGGTCTTCATGCCAGCCCGCTGCAAGGCAGCGAATAGTTGCAGAGTGGCCGTATAGGGACTGGATTCCGGTTGCACCAACAGGAAGTGGCGCCCCTCTCTCGGCGCGCCTGACTCCGAAAGCCAGCGAAACTCCAAGTCCGTGAGGCTGTGTCCGAACTCGTCCGCATTCGCCGCCGTGGCTGAGGACGAAATGAAGATCGGGTCGGACCCGACCGAGCGGCAGATTCTCTGCAGCCTCTGAAGGACGTGATGAAAGTGGCTGCCGAAGATCCCGCGATAGGTGTGCAGCTCGTCGATAACGACCCATCGAAGGTCCTTCAGGAAGCCTTCCCACTGTTGCCAGTAGCTCAGGATGCCGAGGTGCAGCATGTCGGGATTGGACACCAAGACCCGCGGAAGATCCTCCTTGATCTTCTGACGTCGGCTGCGAGGGGTGTCCCCATCGTAGATCTCACACCTGGCGACCTCCTTCAGTCCGCTGGCGGCCGCCAGGTCATCGAACTTGCCCTTCTGATCCTGACCCAGAGCCTTCAAGGGATACAGGAAGAGAGCCCGACCGGGTCCGCCCCGTGCCGCCTCCTCCAGCACCGGGAGATGGAAGATGAGGGACTTGCCGGAAGCTGTCGGTGTGGTGACGAGAACGTTCTCGCCTCTCCTGACCGCTTCGAGCCCGTCGACCTGATGGGTCCACAGCTCGTCGATCCCCTGCTTGGCCAGGGCGGCAGCGATTGCTTTTGGCAGGGGCGGATTCAGGGTTCCGAAACGTGGCTCCGACGCCTCCAGATAGAGGTTGTCCACCACCTGATGTGCCAATCGGCGGTTGGATCGAAGCTCCTTCACCACGTCTGCCACTGAGAAGACCATGGAGGGGGATCTTACCGCCCCGATGTGATAAACACTTGCGTCATGAACGCCTCCAGACCCCACGCCCTCGTGCTCTTCGTCTGCGTGCTACTGCTCACTGCGTTTATCGACGGATTCACGGCTCCGGTTCTTGCATCGGATCCAGCGTCTGCCACCGCCCTGGTGATTCATGGCGGCGCCGGAACCATCGTCAAGGGACAGATGACCCCAGAGCTCGAAGAGGAATATCGGCTCGAGCTCGAAGAAGCCCTGCTCGCGGGCCAGGCCATCCTGCAGAGTGGCGGCAGCAGTCTCGATGCGGTCGTCGCGGTCATCAAGATCCTGGAAGACTCACCCCTGTTCAACGCGGGCAAGGGAGCAGTCTTCACGGCCGAAGGACGCAACGAGATGGACGCGGCCATCATGGATGGAGCTACAGGGAAGGCGGGGGCCGTTGCCTTCGTGACGCGGGTCAAGAACCCCATCACCGCTGCCAGGGCGGTCATGGATCACACGGAGCACGTCATGCTGGCCGGGGCGGGAGCGGACACCTTCGCGGTCGCACAGGGTCTGGAGTTGGCGGAGGCCGAGTATTTTCACACCGACAGGCGTTGGAAGCAGCTCCAAGAGGCCCAGGAGAAGGAAAACACCACCACGACCGGGAGCCTGTCGCACGACACTCGAAAGCCGTATCTGGGAACAGTCGGCGCCCTGGCGCTCGACCAACAGGGCCGGTTGGCAGCCGCCACTTCCACCGGAGGCATGACCAACAAACGCTTCGGACGCATCGGCGACACCCCGATCATCGGCGCCGGGACCTGGGCCGATGCAAGCTGTGCGGTCTCCGCTACCGGACATGGCGAGTACTTCATCCGCTTCACCGTGGCGTCGGACATCTGTGCCCGAGCCCGTTATCTGGGGATCTCCGTCGAATCGGCAGCCCAGGAAGTGATTTTCGACGTCCTGCCGGCCGCGGGCGGTACCGGTGGCGTGATCACCCTCGACGACAAGGGACAGATCTCCATGCCGTTCAACACCGAAGGCATGTACAGGGGCTTTGTGCACTCGGATGGAGACCCCACCATCCAGATCTACAAGTAGAATCGACATGGGTCAGAGAAGGCTCTGACTCCTACCACTGACGACAGGAGGAACACCATGCCCGTACGCAAAGCAAGCGCCGTCTGGAACGGCACGCTCAAGGATGGCAATGGCACCATGAAGATGCAGAGCGGTGCCTACGAAGGAAAGTACTCGTTCGGCTCTCGATTCGAAGAGGACCCGGGCACCAACCCCGAAGAGCTCATCGCGGCCGCCCACGCCGGCTGCTTCTCGATGGCCCTTTCGGGCGGCTTGACCCGAGCCGGGTTCACTCCCGAGAAGGTCGAGACTTCGGCCAAGGCACACCTCGAGAAGGTTGGCGAGGGGTTCGAGATCACCCGAATCCAGCTCGTGTGCCAGGCCACGATTCCCGGCATCGAAGATGCGGCGTTTCAGGAGATCGCCGCCGGAGCCAAGGCCGGCTGCCCGGTCTCCAAGGCGCTGGCCGGCGTCGATATCTCCCTCGATGCCACCCTGGTGAGCTGACGCTCACTCGATTTCACGCAGAAATGCAGAGCGCGGCGGGCACAGAGCCTGCCGCGCTCTTCCCTTTATAGGATCCATGGACCTAGCTCTCGAAGCGGAGGTAGGCCTCGGCTTGCAGCAGAGCGCAGACCGACTTGCTGTCGCAGATCTCTCCCTGGCGGACCATCTCGACGGCCTGCTCGAGAGATTTCGACTCCACGGTGAGAACCTCGTCGTCCTGAAGATCCTGCTCCGCGGGCTCGAGACCACGACAGAGGTAGAGCCAGATCTTTTCGTCGGTGAAGCCCGGGGTCGTCCAGATCCATCCGAGCGGGACAAGCTCAGCTGGCTTCATCCCCACTTCTTCCACCAATTCGCGGGCAGCGCAGACTTCGGGCTTCTCTCCCTCGTCGAGTTTGCCGGCCGGCACCTCCAGGAGCCAGCCACCCGTGGCGTAGCGGTACTGTCGTACCAGGATCACGTCGCCCGACTCGGTGAGGGGCACCATGGCCGCCGCGCCCGGGTGCCGAATGATCTCCAGCTCTGTGGTCTTGCCGTTCGGCATCAGTACCTGGTCTACCGACAGGTCGACGACGCGCCCTTTGAAGATCTCCTTTCGCTCGAGAAGCTCGGCTTCCTTCATCGCTACCTCCTGGCTGGGATTTCGAATCGCCTCTAAAGGACCCAGGCGTACCCGATCTTGAAGAAGAAAGTTCGGTTGGTCTGCGTGAGATCTATGTTCTCCTGCCCCAGGTGGTTGTCGGAGTACCCGGCAAAAAGAACCGTGCGGGCATTGAGCTTGTACGAGAACAGCAGCTGAGTGAACAGGGTCTCCGTCTTCGGTTCCACCTCGAAGGAGTAGAGATCCGGATTCCTCTCGATGTCACGCCACTGGAAGATTCCCCGCACGAACGAGCGGACATTGAAGTTGTAGATCAGCCTCGCTTGACTGAGATTGGCCTCGAAGAGCTTGCCACCCTCGACGTCGAGCCTCTGCATCGTGTGGTCGAAACGCAGGTTCACGTGACGCCCCAGCTTGGCCTCGAGGGCTGGGTTGAGCAGGATCTCGTCCGCCGGCTGGCTGTTGGAAAAATCTATCGAATCACCGGTAACGCCGAAGAACTCGAGTTTCACGGCACCACTCGGCTGAGCTTCGAAGAAGAACTCTACGAAGTCTAGTTCCTCGTACAGAACCCCATCGTAGTATTCCTTTCGCCGGCCTACGGAACCGTTGACAATGGACTGCAGTGGGCCGAACAGCCTTCCGATGAC
>JARFQS010000019.1 GCA_029287645.1 Thermoanaerobaculia bacterium
CTTCACCTCTCAGATGCCGGTCACGATGTGGTCATCGTCGACAATCTCTCCCGGCGCAAGATCGACGTTGAGCTGGAGGTTGAGTCCCTGACGCCGATCAAGCCGTTGTCCGTTCGGCTGGCAGCCTGGAAAGAACTTACCGGCAAGGACATCCGCTCGGTGAATCTTACCCTTGGGCAGGATTACGACAGGCTGCTGAAGCTCATCGTCGAGGAGCAGCCGGATACCATCATCCAGTTTGCCGAGCAGCGGGCTGCGCCTTACTCGATGAAGTCGTCCTGGCACAAGCGATACACGGTCAACAACAACCTGAACGCAACCAACGACGTGCTCGCCGCCATCGTCGAAAGCGGCGTGGATGCGCATCTGGTCCATCTGGGCACCATGGGCGTCTACGGCTACGGCACGGCAGGCATGAAGATTCCCGAAGGTTATCTGGACGTGAAGATCGAGACGCCGGAAGGACTGGTCGATCAGGCCATCCTCTACCCGGCCAATCCTGGCTCGATCTACCACATGACGAAGACCCAGGATGCCCTGTTCTTCTTTTACTACAATAAAAACGATCAGCTGCGAATCACCGATCTGCACCAGGGGATCGTCTGGGGTACCCAGACCGAACAGACGCGACGGGACGAACGCCTGATCAATCGCTTCGACTATGACGGTGACTACGGCACGGTGCTGAACCGCTTCCTCATGCAGGCTGCAATCGGCTACCCGCTTACGGTGCATGGCACCGGCGGGCAGACCCGGGCCTTCATTCACATTCAGGACACCGCCCGCTGCATCGAGCTGGCGGTGAGCAACCCGCCGCAGACGGGCGAGCGGGTGAATATCCTCAATCAGATGACAGAAACCCACCGGGTTCGTGATCTGGCGAAGATGATCTCGGATCTGACCGGTACGGATATCAGCTTCATCGAGAATCCGCGCAACGAGGCGGACGAGAACGAGCTGCACGTGGAAAACGAGCGCTTTCTGGGTCTGGGCCTCGACCCGATCACGCTGGAAGCCGGGCTGCTCGAGGAAGTCACCGAGATCGCCAAGAAGTACGCGGACCGCTGCGACACCAGCAAGATTCCCTGCGTCTCGCAGTGGCGTTAACCCGCACCTTTAGCGTGGGGCCCTAGAGGGCGAGCAGCTCTCCGTCCAGGCTCTCGGTGGTGCAGAAAGCCTCGAAGGCCTCCCTGAGCTCACCGATCTTGTCATTGGCCACGACCTCGACTTCCATCGTCAGGTTGAAAACCGGGGCGCCTGTGTGTGGCGCGCGGGTGGTCTCGGTGGCCAGCTCCCGGATGTTCACGCCACGGTCGCTGAAGAAACGGGTGACGCTGGAAACGATGCCTGGATGGTCCATGGCCTCGATGCTGGCAGTGAAGATCTGGTGCTCGCCCTGGGTGCGAGCGCCGGTGCGGCGGAAGAGGTAGGCAAAGCCGCCTTTCGATGCCTGGCCGCTCAGCTGGGAATCCAGCGCTTCGAGCGCTGATTCGTCACCGGCGACGCTCATCAGAACGGCAAACTCACCGCCCAGCACCGTCATGCGGCTGTCTTCGATGTTTAGCCCCAGATCGTGGACGATCTTGGAGAGCTCGGAGACGATCCCCGGTCGGTCTTCGGCAACAGTCGCGATCACCGCTTTCGTCATCAGCGTATGACCTCCTTGAAGTAGTCGGCGAGCTCGGCCACGGGGAGCCGTTTCTGCGCCATCGTGTCCCTATCCCTGACTGTGACCGTGTCGTCTTCTTCGATGGTCTGGAAGTCCACCGTGATGCAGATCGGCGTGCCGACCTCATCATGCCGGCGATAGCCCTTGCCGATGTTGCCGGTGTCCTCGTAGAGCACGCGGCCTAACCCCAGGGCCTGCAACTCTCGCTTGATGCCCTTCGCCTTCGCAACGATTCCCTCGTGGTTCTTCTTCAGAGGCAGAACCGCGGCCTTGATGGGCGCCAGGTGGGGTTTGAAGGAAAGCACGGTGCGAGTCTTGCCGTCTGCCAGCTCTTCCTCCCTGTAGGCCTCGTTCAGAACGGCCAGCACGCCCCGATCCACGCCAGCGGAGGGCTCGATCACGTAGGGAACAACCCACTCGTTCGCCTCGATGTCGCGGATCGCCAGCTTGGTGTTGGAGTCCTTGTTTTCCAGCACCTTTGAGCGCAGCCCGAACTCGCTCTGCGCTTTGGTGTGCGAACCCAGATCGAAATCGGTTCGATTGGCAATGCCCTCGAGTTCTTCGAGCCCGTGCGGGAACTTGTACATCACGTCGAAGGTAGCCTTCGAGTAGTGGGCGAGCTCATCGCCCGGCACGTTGTAGAGCTGCAGCGCGTTCCGCTCCACGCCCTGCGCCACCCACCAGTCGAGGCGGTCTTCCACCCACTTCTGGTGCCACGCTTCGTCCTCTCCCGGCTTGACGAAGAACTCCAGCTCCATCTGCTCGAACTCGCGAACCCGGAAGATGAAGTTGCGGGGCGTGATCTCGTTGCGGAATGCCTTACCGATCTGAGCGATGCCGAACGGTAGCTTCCGGGCAGTGGAGTCAATGATGTTCTTGAAGTTCGTGAAGATCGCCTGGGCCGTTTCGGGGCGCAGGTAGGCGAAGCTGGTGCCATCGTCCACGGGTCCGACGGCAGTTTTGAACATCAGGTTGAACGGCCGTGGCTCCGTTAGGTTCTTCGAGCCGCAGTTCGGACATTCGTCGCCCACCAGGTGATCGGCTCGATGCCGGGCGTTACAGTCCCTGCAGTCGACCAGGGGATCCGTGAAGGTGTCTTCGTGGCCTGAGTACTTCAGCGTGAGCGGATTGGTGAGGATGGCGGCGTCGAGTCCTTCCACGTCGTCCCGCTCGTAGACCATGGCACGCCACCAGGCCGCCTTCAGGTTGTTTTTGAGCTCCACGCCCAGCGGACCGTAGTCGTACATCCCCTGCAGACCGCCGTAGATGTCGGAAGATTGAAAGATGAATCCCCGCCGCTTGCACAGCGAAACGAGCGCTTCCATGGATGATGCAGGCACCTGAAAATCCTGAAATCTGGCGAGGGCCGCGACTATACCGGATCTCGATGGAAAAGGCGCTCTGGTGCAGTCTCACGGGCTTTTCCGGCCTGTTTACATCCCTCACATCGATGTAACAGTTCAGGGACAAGGGTGATGCACGTCCTGGACGGTGATCTGGTCCAATGGCATCAACCGGCGAAACCCCTTCGTCGCCGGATCGAGTAAGAGAGACCAATGCGCCGTACCGACCCAAAGCATACGAACAAGCGATATTTCCGCGCTCAGGATCGTGTGTTCTCCATG
>JARFQS010000056.1 GCA_029287645.1 Thermoanaerobaculia bacterium
CAGCAGATCACCACGATTCTGGATCGACTGGGATTGGCCGACAGGATCGGCTCGACCCGAGATCTACTGGCTGCCGTAGATCCGGGAGCGGCTATCGATATGGTGGGCGGCCTGCTGAACAGCGTCACCGGCATCTTCAACTACACATTTCTGATCCTGTTCTCGGTCGTATTCATGCTGGCGGAAGTGGCGAGCATTCCCGATAAGCTCGAAGCAGCGTTCACCAGCTCCGCGGAGACTTTGAGGGCATTCAACCGCTTCAACAAGAGCTTGAATCGCTACATCGGACTCAAGACAGCCATAGGACTCATCACCGGCACGGCTGTGACAATTCTGGTGATGATCCTGGGGCTGGACTTTCCACTTCTGTGGGGACTGGTCGCATTCCTTTTCAACTATGTCCCCAACATCGGATCGATTATCGCCGCGGTACCCGCGGTGCTCCTGGCCCTCGTACAGTGGGGTCTCGGTCGAGCGATCGTAGTGGCCGTGGGCTATTTGGTGATCAATCTCCTGATCGGCAACCTCATCGAGCCCCGCGTCTTGGGAAGAGGCCTCGGCCTCTCGACTCTGGTGGTATTCCTGTCCTTGGTGTTCTGGGGTTGGGTCCTCGGTCCCATGGGGATGCTGCTCTCGGTGCCCCTGACGATGACCCTGGTCATGGCCCTGGAGAGTCATGAGCGGACCCGTCGATTCGCGATTCTGCTCGGTATCGAGATCACCCGCACTGGTTCTGAGGACAAGTCGGGCAAGTCAGCTGTCGAAGGCTGAATCCCCCTACGCCGTAGAAAAAGACTGTCGGTCGAGAAGCCCGCCGACGTGGGATCGGGAGTCTGAGTGGGCTTCGCTGGGGAACCTATCGACAGTTGTGCATAATCGGATTTTCGATAGGCCGTCAGAAATCGGGCCCCAGCGGGAACTCTCTTAGTAGACAGGGAAGTTGACGCCCATGCTGAGAGATCTCGGTTCCAAGGGGAATGTGCCCATGACGAACGATCGAACCCAACCCGTGCCAGGAGGAAGGGAACCTCTGGGCCTGCGACAGAACCTCGAGAGTTTGGACTTCAGAGAGGTCGGAGCAGAGGCTGGCGATGCAGCCGCTAACGACTTCGAGGTCGAGGACTACCGGGAGATCTTCGAGCATTCACTGAGCGGCTACGCTCTTCTCGAAATTCTCTTCGATGAGGACCACAACCTTCGCGACCTGATCCTGCTCGAAGTCAATCGCTCCTTCGAGTCGATCACCGGACTGCTGGGGTCGCAAGTCGTGGGCCGGAGGATTTCGGAGTCGATGCCGGGCCTCGATATCGGGCACTTGAAGGAGGCCATGGCCTGGCTGGAGGCAGGGGAGGGCGAGCCCTACCGATTCGATCAGTTTGTCGAGGGTCTGGGGAGGCACTTCGAGTTGTCGGTAGTCGCTTCCGGAAGAGGGCAGTGCGCGATCTTTCTGGCCGACATCACAGACAGACTGCGGGCTGAGAAGGCGCTCGAGGTCCAGGCCGTCTACTTCAGTGAGCTCTTCGAGAGATCGCCCCTGGCCATCGTCGTGCTCGACAACGACGATTGTGTGCAGGAGTGCAACGAAGGTTTCGAGAGACTGTTCGGATATCCACGTGAAGTGGCGCGAGGCAAGTCCATCAACCGGATCTTGGTTCGGCCAGAGGAACACGATGCCGCGAGCTCGATCTCTCAGAAGGTTCTTTTGGGAGATGTCGTCGACACGGAAGGGGTTCGCTTGCGAAGAGACGGGACGACGTTGGATGTGCGGATTCTGGCTCATCCGATCCGGCTGGGCGACGAGAACCTTGGTATCTATGG
Source organism: Thermoanaerobaculia bacterium (assembly GCA_029287645.1). Lineage (GTDB taxonomy): Bacteria > Acidobacteriota > Thermoanaerobaculia > Multivoradales > JAHEKO01 > JAUVRX01. The sequence continues at coordinate 1,819 of JARFQS010000056.1, forward strand.
TATCTACAGCGATATCAGTGGTCGCAAACGCGATTCGCTGACACGACTTCCGAATCGCTCTACATTCATGGAGCGTGTCGAGATCGAGTTGGAGAGGGCGTCTCGCGAGGACCACCTCACGGCATTTCTGACGTTGGACATCGATCGTCTCAAGGATGTCAACGATACCTATGGACTGGTCGTGGGAGATGCCCTCCTGGTCGCTGTGACGGAAAGGGTGAAGGAGACGCTGCGAGTCGGTGCCACAGTGGGTCGACTGGGTGGCGACGAGTTCGGCATCCTGCAGATGAACCTGACCGATGTCGGCAACGCGGCGGGGCTGGCGCGTCGCCTGCTGGCTGCCATGGAAGCTCCCTTTCACGTCGAGGGACACAGAATTCACGTCGGCGCGAGCATCGGCATTGCATTGGCACCTGCCGGGCGGGTGGAAGCGAAACAGCTCTTGAGTCAGGCGGAGCGGGCCCTGGAGCAGGCCAAGATCGAGGGGCGGGGCATTTTCAAGTTCCATGCCGCCGACATGGACAGGAGGGTTCAGGAGCGAATGATCCTGGGTCAGGAGCTGCATGGTGCCCTCGAACGCAACGAGCTCTTTCTGATGTATCAACCCCAGATAGAGCTGCCGAGCCGTAGAGTCATCGGATTGGAGGCTTTGTTGCGGTGGCGGCACCCGAGGTCCGGGCTGGTACCTCCCGACGAATTCGTTCCGGTAGCCGAGGCCAGCGGCGTCATCATTCCAATCGGAGATTGGGTTCTGCGGACGGCCTGCGAACAAGCCAAGCTGTGGCAGGATTCGATGGCACTGGATCTGCCGGTTGCGGTGAACCTGTCGGCCGTCCAATTCAAGAATCCCTTCTTCGCGGACACCGTGGTGCAGGCCCTGCAGGATACGGGCCTGCCGCCGGATCTGCTAGAGCTGGAGCTGACCGAGCGCATCCTGGTCGAAGCCACGCCGGCCGTGAAGAAGAGTCTGGCGAGACTCAGGAAGCTGGGTGTGAGGTTTGCCCTCGATGACTTCGGCAAGGGCTATTCGTCACTCGAGTATCTCCGGCAACTGCCACTGGAGAAGATCAAGATCGACAGGTCCTTTGTCAACAATCTCGAGAAGGATGACAGCGATGCAGCCATCGTCAGCGCCATCTCGGTGCTGGGGAGCCGCCTCGGCCTGAGGGTTCTGGCGGAAGGTGTCGAGAGAAGCTCGCAGCTGGATCTTCTGGCGGCTGAAGGCTGCAACGAGATCCAAGGCTTCTATTTCAGCCCTCCCAAAGAGGCAGGCGAGATCTCCAGGCTCCTGGTCGAAGGGAGTGAGTCGATCAGCCCTAGCCAGTGCGACAATTGAGACGAAGCAGCGCGCTATCTCGATGCTAGGTCGCTTCTTGGGCGGGCGGTGCTGCCTCAGCCAGGAAGGAGGAGCACCGAGCGGCCTGGGAGTCTTCACCCTCCGAGGGAAAGCTCTCGCAGGCGCTGTGAACGTAGTCGCGAAGGGAGGCGAGAGCCGCCTCGCGCTCGCCGGGCTCGCTCCACTCGAGGTAGCTGCGCTCGAGGCCTTCCAAACGCGACTGGTTTCCGCCGGCAAAGGCGTCGTCGAGAGCCAGCAGCTCGGCCAGCACCTCTTTCGAGTGACTCTCGATCGTCGGAATCTCGTCGGGAGCGAGCTCGAGGAGCTGGCGCAGATAGATGGTCCCCCACCGGAACCTGCTGTAGCGGCCTGTGGAGCTCTCATACGCCCTGCGGTACCAGACTAGCGCCTCCTCGGTCTCTCCGGCTTCCTGTTTCAGACTCCCTATCCAGGTCATGAAGTAATAGGGAGCCACGGTGTCGTTCATCCTCGCGGCGAGCATTCCTTCGGCCTCGTCTTCGAGTCCCACGGAAGCGAGCAGATAGGCCATGGTGTTCAAGGCGGTTTGCAGCTCGCTTTCGGCAGTGGTTTCGTCCAGAGCCCACGCGACTCTCTCACGCACGCGATCCTTGAGGTCCTCGGGCGCTTCCCAAGCTTCGTCATTCGCTGCCCCAGACTCGGCCTTTGCGGCAAGCTCGGCCAGAGCGATCTGAGTCCGCAGGGCACTCAATCGATCATTCAGGGCGAGAGTCGAGTCGTTCTCGATGTCCACGAGCGCGGCTGTCCAGGAGGAGATGAGGTCCGACTCTTCCCGGGACCCGCTGGGAGCGAGTAGCCCGATCGTGTCCGTGCTGTAGTACAGGACCCAGACCAGGTTGGCTGACCGCAGGTCGCTGTCCGAGAGAATTCTCACAGACTCCTCTCGCAGAGTCGGAAGATCTTCGATGGCGATACCGGGTGCATCCTCGGAGTTGGCGGATTGCCTCTGCATATCGGTTGCGGCTATCAAGTAGTGAGTCAGGAATCGGGACCTCTCGACGGCGATCGCGTCAGGGGTCTCGTCGTAGAGGCGCCGGAAGGTTGACATCTTCTCCTTGGCCGTCAATTCCACCGAGCTGTCCTGGCTCCAGGAGTAATAGGCCAGGATGGCCAGGTCGGATTTGTCGGCCGAGGCCGGACCGGAGGCCATGACCTCTTCGAGCACGATCCTGACGGGACGAGTCGATGCCATGGCCGCGTCCAGAACCTCCTGGTACCGATCGACAGGAAGGGTGCTCGGCATTCGCATGACTTCGTCTCCGGCGGGACTGAAGACGATGACTGTGGGATAACCCATGACCGCCAACTTCTCTCCCCAGATCTGGGCCCTTTCCGTGTCTCCATCCAGATAGACCGGTACGAAGTCCTCCATCCTCGCGATGAACTCTGGACGAGTGAACAGCTTGTCTTTCAGGTAGTGGCACGGAGGGCACCACTCGGCACCCCAGTACAAGAAGACAGGCTTTCCCTCGGTGCTAGCCAAAGCAAAAGCCTCGTCTACATCCCCCTCGAACCATGAGATACCAGCTTCACTGTTGGCCTGATCTTGTTGCTGGAGCTCTTCTGAGGGCTTGGACGTGCAAGTCTGAAGCAGGAAGACAGCGACCAGCATCAGAAGCGTGAGAGTGGGAGCCGTAGGCCTGCCGGGCGTCAACTCGATGGGCTGTTCGAGAGAGTGGCGAAACATGTTGTGGTCCTCCTCGGATCCGAGACGACAGATCTCGGCCGGGCGATGGTATCCCAGTTTCACCGGGATGTCGTGACTCTCGAAAGCGGTGTTCGACCGTGGTGGTCTTGGATCGAGATGGGAAGAAAGAGACGGGCAGGTGCAGGGCCTGTGAGGGATCAACCCTCGTGAGAGTGGACCCTGCTCGACTCCAGGATGTTGGCGAGGGGCTGCGGGTGCGCGATGCCGAAGCCCTGCACGTAGTCGACGTTCATGAGG
>JARFQS010000084.1 GCA_029287645.1 Thermoanaerobaculia bacterium
CCTGCAGGGCTGCCTTCAGCGTCTTTTCGAACAACTCTTCCTTGGCAATCTCCTGGGCGCTGGACGGTGTTGGAGCCAGGCCGAGGAGAAGGCAGGCGAGGACGAGATGGGTGACAGCTCTTCTCATGGCAACCAAGAAAGTCTAGCAGGATGCATGCCAGCCCTCTGTGACGGGGGTGACAGGGCGGCGGAGCGTATCGGAGGGCTAGTCAGGCAGATCTGTTGGCACCGCGGCCGGCCGAGCGAGGTCGGGAAGGAGTATGCCCCCGGAGATCACCATCCGGATCCCCTCTTCGACCGACATGGGCATGGCTATCGCCTCGCTACGCGGTACCAGGAGTAGAAAGCCGCTGGTCGGATTGGGAGTCGTCGGGACGAAGACCAGCAGAACATCGGAGGTCTTCGGGCTGAGCTCCGGCCAACGTGCGGACTTGGTGACGAAGGCCAGCGCGAATATGTTTTCCTTCGGGTACTCGATCAACACGACTCTCTGGAAGGCCTCGCTCTGGTCGAAGGAGACCGCCTCGAGCACTCCCTTGGTCGCCGAGTAGATCGACTTGGCCACCGGGATGCGGCAGATCAGGGCCTCGGCACCCTGAATGAGACGCCGCCCGACGACGTTGGTGGAAAGCCATCCCAGAAGCAGGACAACCAGCAGGGTCAGTAGCAGGCCCAGTCCTGGAATGTGGAATCCGGGCAGATAGACGCCGATCGCCTTGTCGATGACGGGAGCGAAGATCCCGTCCATGAAGTCGAAGATCTGCTTGAGAATGTAGACGGTGAGGGTGACCGGGACCAGGATCACCAGACCCGTGACCAGGATCCGCTTGAAGTGGGTCCGCGCACGTGGCTTCGGGTGGGTCGCCTCCGAGGGGTCGGTCGTCTGCTGGTCCAGCGCGTCGGTCATGGGCCTAGAGTATCAGTGGCCGTCTGGCGGTGGTGTAGAGTGGTGCGGCAATCGAGGAGGCAAACGTCATGTCCGCCGATGTCCGTTCGAAGAGTCAGACCCAGGATCGAGCACCGCAGCTTCCTTCGCCGCCGGACAACTCTGCCGCCGAGGAGATCGGTGCCCGTGCCGATACAGTCTGGACTCGCGGATTCGGAAGTGCCCCCAACGTCGCCAAATTGGCGAGCCGGGAGATGAAGGGTGTCGGGGGGAGGGTGGCGATCGTCGATGGCTGTCGCACGCCGTTTTGTAGGGCCGGTACCGATCTCCGCGACATGGATGTTATCGACCTGGCCGGAATCGCCTCCGCCGAGCTGTTGGCCCGCAATGGCCTGTCTCCAGACGAGGTGGACGCCTCGATCTTCGGAGTCGTCGTTCCGTCCCTACAAGCTCCGAATTTGGGCCGGGAAGTCGTTTTCCGGGCCCATCTGCCGATGACGATTCCGGGGACGACCGTGAGCCTCGCCTGTGCCTCCTCCAACCGGGCGATCACTTCCGGAGCCGAGGCGATCCTGAGCGGTCAGTGTGACGTCGTGCTGGCTGGCGGCGCAGAGTCGCTCAGCAACGTTCCCATTCTGGTCTCCAAGGGAGCCTCACGGCGTCTGATGGAGCTCAGCAAGGCCAAGAGCCTGGCCCAGAAGGTTGCAGTCGTGTCCAGGTTGCGGCCTCGTGATCTCGTACCGGTGCCGCCGGCGATCGCCGAATACACGACTGGCATGACCATGGGTGAGGCCTGCGAGAAGATGGCCAAGGAGAACGGGATCTCGCGGTGCGCCCAGGACGAGATTGCCTTCCTGTCGCACCAGCGGGCCGCGGCCGCGACCTCGGAGGGTCGACTCGCAGGGCAGATCGTCGCCACCTATCCCCGTCCTGGCTTCGACAGGGCGGTGACCGCCGACAACGGGATCCGGGCCGACTCGACTCAGGAGGCTCTGGCCAAGCTGAAGCCGGTCTTCGACCGTCGTTACGGCACCATCACAGCCGGTAACTCCAGTCCGATCACCGACGGGGCGTCGGCCGTACTCCTGATGAGTGAAAAGAAGGCTCACTCCCTGGGCTATGCGCCGCTGGGATACATCCGATCCTTCGCCTATGCCGCCCTGGATCCCGGCACGCAGCTGCTGCAGGCACCCGCCTACGCAGCCCCCGTGGCCCTCGATCGTGCCGGGCTGAAGCTTTCGGACATACACCTCGTGGAGATGCACGAGGCCTTCGCGGCCCAGATACTCTCCAATATGAAGGCCTTCGCCTCTCGCAAATTCGCGATTCAGGAATTGGGCCGCAGCGAGCCTCTGGGAGAGGTCGACCTGGACCGTTTCAATGTCAATGGTGGCTCGATCGCTCTCGGCCACCCCTTCGGAGCGACCGGAGGGCGGGTGACGATTCAGCTCTTGGAGGAGCTGCGCGCGCGCAGCCTGAGCCTCGGCTTGATCACCGTCTGTGCCGCCGGCGGTCTTGGCTTCGCGATGGTGGTGGAACGAGAGTAAGCAGGCGCTTCTACACGGTCCTGGAGATCACCACCAGGGTCAGGTCATCGGTGAGTGGCTCATGGCCGATGTGCTGGTCGAAGGCCAGCAGGATCCGATCGTGTACCCGATCGGGAGAGCCCACGGTGCCCAGCAGTTCCTTGATCTTCTGGAAGCCGAACGCATCCCCGTCGGGACCGTTCACCGATTCGGGCAGACCATCCGTGAACAGGACCAGGAGATCCCCGTCCTCGAGCTCGACGGATTGCGCTCGCGGCTCGACCTCGCGGCGCAAGCCCAAGGGCAGCGTACCGGTTCCGAGCTCCTCGATCTCTCCTCCCGCCCTTCGCACCAAGGGAAAGGGGTGGCCGGCGCAGACGAAGTTGAGATGTCCGCTCTGCGGCTCGAGTAGGCCGTAGAACAGAGTCATGAAGGCGCGGCGGTCGCCGGTTCGGTAGAGCGCCGCATTCAGCAGGGTTGCCACAGCTTCCGGCTCGGGATCGACATCCAGGGCCGTCTTGAGGGTCGCATTGGAGATCGCCATGAGCAGGCCGGCGGCGATTCCGTGGCCGCTGGCGTCTCCCATCAGGATCGCCAACCTTCCGTCGGGAAGGGTCTGGAAGTCGTAGTAGTCACCGCCGACCTCGTTCGCCGTGCGGTAGGAGTGGGCGAAGCTGTAGCCTGGGACCTGCGGTGAGGTGTCCGGGAGAAGGTCACTTTGCAGCTTGCGAGCCACCTCCAGCTCGTCCCGCACCCGGACCCGATCCACGAGCTCGACGATCAGAAGCCACAAAAGACCGCCAATGCTGAGCAGAAACCACAGCGGGGAGAAATCGAGCTCGACGCTCGCCTGGTCCGAGTAGAACTCGAAGGTCGGCGGGCTCACCAGGCCGAGGATCGCGAAGAACAGGCAGAACACGAAGAGCATTCGCCGTGCAGGCCCCAGCTTGTAGGAGATCCCGAGAAAAATGATCTTCGCCCGATGGAAGAACCTCTTGGTGGCGTCCTCGGGCTCCCTGTCGGAGTCCTGATCCCTGGTCAGGACCTTGTAGGCATGAGCGGCGTCCTGATCGAAGAGTCGCCGCAAGTCGCGGACGTTCAGTCCCTCGGTGTACTCGCGCAGGAAATGGCGCGCCTGTTGGACGTACTCCTGAGTGCTCTTCTGCACGTGCCTGGCTCCGCTTGTCGAACGAGTCGGTCCCTGGGCAGTCGAGGTCATTATCCACCTTCGTGGCCACTAGATCCTAGTACGTCATCCAGAGAGGCAGGTTGCAGGCTTCGAATGGCGATCTCGAAGTCGCGTCGATTCGGCATGGCTCTTTTGATAGTGGGCATTGCCGGGCCCTGCTTGACCCCCGATGGGCCCGCGGGTAGATTGAGTGCACCGATGTGACAGGAACGGGTGCCTAGGATGTGGCCAGGCCGACATAGCGAAAGGCAGCACAGGAACGGGTGGGCCGGTCGGCTGGCTCTCGTCTGGGCAATGGTCAGCCTCTCGGTTTCGGGTCAGGGTTGCTCGATACGGGGCCTGGCAGTCGATGGCCTGGCAGACTCCCTCACTTCGACCGGTGATGTCTTCGCCTCCGATAGCGATCCGGAGTTGATCCGCGATGCCACGCCCTTCGCCCTCAAGACAATCGAGTCTCTCCTGGTGGAGAAGCCGGAGCACCAGGGCCTGCTGCTGGCGGCCTGCAGGGGCTTCTCTCAGTATGCGTACGCCTTTGTCGAGGCCGAGGCCGAACGGATGGAGGATATCGATTTCGACGCGGCCCGCCGAGGCTACGAGAGGGCACTGCAGCTGTATCTGCGGGGTCGGGACTACTGCTTTCGGAACATGGAGCTGGAGTCACCCGGCGTCGTCGATCAATTGAAGACCGATCCCGACACCGCTCTGAAGGCCTTCGGGGCGGACCGGGTGCCGGTGCTCTTCTGGACAGGGGCCGCCTGGGGTGGCGCCATCTCGATCGGGCAGGACCGGGCGGATCTCGTGGCGGATCTTCCTGCTGTGCAGGCCCTGATGAGTCGGGTCCTCGAGTTGGACGAGGCCTACGACTGGGGCGCGGTGCACGGAGTTCTGATCGCCCTGGAAGCGATGCCAGAGGCCGCAGGCGGGTCAGTGGAGCAAGCCCGCCGTCATTTCGACCGGGCGGTCGAGCTGTCTCGTGGCAGAAGCGCCGCACCCTACGTCACCTTCGCCGAGTCCGTGTCGGTTCCGGCCCAGGATTGGCGAGAATTCCGTGATCTGCTGGAGCAGGCCCTGGCCATCGATCCCAACGGGGAGCCCTCGCTGCGCCTGGCCAACATCCTGGCGCAGAGACGGGCAGAGTGGTTGCTGACACGGGCAGAGATTCTGTTTCTGGACTACCCGGAGGCCGGGGATGCAGATAGCCTGGACTAGGCTGTCGTTGCGCCGAGCTTCGGGATTGGAGGGTCCTTGTCGGTAAAGAGTGCCTTTCGGCAGTTCGAAAGCGGGCTGGCGGGACTCTCCCTGGTCCTGATGGCGATCCTGCCCTTGGCCGAGGCCGCGCTACGAGCTGTCTTCGGTGTCGGCATTCCCGGCTCTCTTCCCTTCGTTCAGCATCTGACGCTCTGGGTCACCTTCCTGGGCGCTGCTCTGGCAACCCGCGAAGACAAGCTTCTGACCCTGGCTACGGGCGAGTTCCTGCCTGTAGGGCGATGGAGGGATGTCGCCAAGGTCGGTGCCAATACGGTTGCGGCTGCGATTACGGCGCTCCTGGCCCGCGCTTCCCTGGACCTGGTGGTGATCGAGCGGCAGGCGGGTACAGAAGTCGCGGCAGGCCTGCCGGTGTGGGTTGCACAGTTGGCAATGCCGATCGGCTTCGCCCTCATTGCTCTGCGGCTGGTCTGGCACTCGGCGGAGCGGTGGGTTGCCAGGATCCCGGCCATCGTGGGCCTCCTCGTTGGCCTGGTGTTGGGCCAGTTTCCTCTCTGGTTGGAGGGCACACCAGCCCTGCCCATCGTTGGACTCGTCCTGGTAGCGACCCTCCTCGGTGGCCCGATCTTCGCCGCCCTCGGTGGACTTGCGGTACTGCTCTTTCTCGCCGAGAGCGTGCCTGCTGCCGCGGTACCGGCAGAGACCTATCGGCTGGTGGTGTCCCCCACGCTACCGGCGATTCCACTCTTCACGTTGGCAGGATTCATGCTCGCCCAGGGTGGCGCTTCAGAGCGCCTGCTGAAGATCTTCCGAGCCCTGTTCGGATGGGTCCCTGGGGGCACGGCGATCGTAGCCACGCTGTCGTGTGCCTTCTTTACGGTCCTGACAGGTGGCTCGGGAGTCACCATTCTGGCGCTGGGCGGCCTCCTCTTTCAGGCCCTCCGATCCGACGGGTACCGCGAGCGCTTCTCGATCGGGTTGCTGACCGCCTCCGGCTCGCTCGGTCTGCTTTTTCCCCCTGCGCTGCCCCTCATGCTCTACGGCATCGTCGCCCAGATCGCCATACCCGATCTCTTTCTCGGGGGTCTGGTCCCAGGTCTCCTGCTCCTCGTATTGGTTGCCGCCTGGGGTGTTCGAGAGGGCTTCGTGACGAAGGCGGGACGACAGTCTTTCGATCTGCGGGAGGCAGGACGTGCCGTCTGGGAGGGAAAGTGGGAGTTGGCGTTGCCCCTCGTGGTCCTGGGGTCGATCTTCAGCGGCTTTGCGACCCTGGTGGAGGCCGCGGCTCTGACAGTGCTCTACACGTTCGTCGTCGAGTCCGTCGTGCACCGCGACTTTTCGCTACGGCGGGATCTGCCGAAGGTCCTCGTCGAGTGCCTGGTGCTCATCGGTGGAGTGTTGATCATTCTCGCCGTGGCGATGGGCTTCACCAACTATCTTGTCGATGCCCAGGTGCCCTCGAGGATCGTAGACTCCGTGCAGACCTACATCCACTCTCCACTGACCTTCTTGCTGTGCCTGAATCTGCTGCTTCTGGTGGTCGGGTGCCTGATGGACATCTTCTCGGCTATCGTCGTGGTCGTGCCGTTGATCGTGCCGCTCGGCGCGGCACTCCTCATCGATCCCATTCACCACGGCATCATCTTCGTAGCCAACCTGGAGCTCGGCGACCTGACCCCTCCCGTCGGAATGAATCTGTTTCTGGCGGCCTACCGATTCGAGCGGCCGGTCCTCCAGATCTGGCGGGCAGCTATCCCCATGCTGATCATCCTGGCGATCGGCGTCCTGTTGATCACCTATGTGCCGTCGTTGACATTGGGAATCTT
>JARFQS010000091.1 GCA_029287645.1 Thermoanaerobaculia bacterium
GCTCAGGATCACGTCGGCTTGTGACAGGTCGTAGCGAACCGAGAGCGGTCTGCCGAATGCCGCTTCCATCCCCTGGCGCTCCGTGTCCCGCGTTACGGGTGAGTACTGGTGCCATCGGGCGCCGGAATGGGCCTCGAGAATCTCTTGTAGGAGGGCGGCCTGGGAAGGAGAGGTGACGGTGCGGGTGAGGATCCGGATCTTTGCCTCTCCGAGAGCGCTCAGCGCCTGCACCGTGTTGCGAAACTCCTCGACGAAGATCGACCAGGTACTGATCCGGCCGTTGTGCATCACGACCTGCGACCGCTCGGGATCGTAGAGATTGAGTACCGATGCCTGCGCGAACAGATCGGTGGCGCCGCCACTGGCTGGATGATCGGGGTTCCCTTCGACTTTGGTGGGCCTCCCCATGTGGCTTTCGACGAGGAGAGGCCTCGCGTAGCCATCGAGTGGCATCGAGGAAGCGAAAAACATCGGCTTTCCGGGGACCAGGCTCTCGGGTTGTTCGACGTATGGGACGATTCTCTCGAGAGGTTGTCGAGTGCAGGCAGTGAGCCCTCCGAGCGCCAGTGACGCGCCCATGAGGTGCAGGAATCCCCTGCGGCTCACGCCTTCCGGCAGCTCGGCGGCCTGGCGGGGAAACTCTCTGTGGAGCAGCTCTTCGAATTCCGGTGTCTGCGCCAGCTCATCCAGGCTGCGCCAGAACTCTGGACCTTTGGCCTGATTGAGACGATGGCGCACCTCGGCCAATTCCAGCTTCCGCGGAGCCGGATCCGTTCCGTGAGCCTCGGCTGACCGAGAGCTGGTGACCGATTCTTCGCTGCTAGTCTTATCTTGCATTCTCGAGGGTGCTTTCGACTCTTCGACTATCGGTGACACACAGAGCAACTCAGCAGGCTCTCGATCTCGTATTCCTCGACGAGCCTGGCTCCGAGGGCCGCTTGATCCTCGGCCTCCCATTCCATGTTGTAGATCTCGCTTCTCGGCCGAACGAAGTCCTCGGGCGACCGATGGCAGTCCAGACACCACTCCATCTGCAAAGAGACGGCCTGTCTCAGCAGCGGCATCTTATCGACCCGACCATGGCACGAGACGCAGCCCATGCCCTTGGCGATATGGATGCTGTGATTGAAGTAGACGAAATCGGGCAGATCGTTGACCCTGGCCCACCGAATCGGCTCGCCGGTGCGAAGGCTCTCCCGTACTGGCTCCAGCATGGGACTGTCGTTCCAGATCAACTTGTGGCAATTCATGCAGGTAGCGGTGGGTGGGATCCCGGCAAAGGCCGACTCCTCGACCGACGTGTGACAGTAGAGGCAACTGATACCCATCGCTTCGGTATGGTGATCGTGGCTGAAAGGAACCGGTTGCGCCCGGATGATCGTCTGGCGCGTGGCGTAGGCGGATCGGTTGAGGCTCACCAGAATCCACACCGACACGAGAAGAAAGAAGATCGCGCCGAAGAGAGTGACTTTGGCCAGCGTATTCGTGCTGGGCTTGAAGATCTGCGACATTCGGGTTACTCGACTGCTATCGGGCTCCACGTACGATGGTCGACCTGCTCGAGCATCGGTGAACCGCGAGAGTGGCCCTCCTCGAGGTCTTGAAAGGATACCCATGTGAACACCCATGTCAAGATCGGGTGCCAGCTCACTTTGTGGCTTGTAGCAGAGCAGAGGCGAGGCGTCAGCCTCGGGAGAGGAACTCTACGAGCTAGTCTGTTCGGGCGCCGGCAGGGTACTGAACGAAGTAGCCATCTGCCCAGACGATGTCCTCTTCATAGATCGTTGCCAGGAAGGGTCCCATGCTGTAGGGGTTGGGGTCCGGGCCTTCCATGCCGTCGCGACCCAGGCTGCGGATACCGATGACCTGAGCCGATAGAGTGTCACCCGACCAGGCGTACTCGAGGTCGAATCCCCAACCATCCGTCTGCGGCACCTCTCGCGTATAGAACATCGTGCTGCTCACGTAGAGGGTCGACATGAGCTCGTCGGCGGTGATGACATTCGACAGTTCGGTGAAGTCGAAGGTCTGTGTCGAGCCGGCTGCTGCGGCCGAGACCTGGTCGGTGAGCCACGAGAACCAGGCGGCTCCGGCATCTCGCATGTCGGCCACGGTTCGCTTCTGCTTCGACTTCTGGAGGGCGTCCAAGAGGTTGGGTATGAGGATCGCCGCAATCATCCCGATGATGGCGACAACGATCAGGAGCTCGATGAGAGTGAAGCCTCGCGTTGCGTGTCGATATCGCATATCTGGTTGCCTTTGGACCGCAGCTTCGGTCAGTGGACTCCAGGGCCAGGTGGTCTTGTCTCAATCGATTCTGTGCAGTCACCATGCCAACTTCGGGCCCGTTCCACTCCGGGATTCGCTGGAGGAGTGGCGGTTCGGAGCGACAAAATTTGTCACTTTCTTGCCATTCGACGGCGAAGTGCCTGGAAGCAGAAGCCTTCTTCTGCAAACGCCAAGAACACGGTAAGCTCCGCGCAGATGCACGAAGAATTGCAATCGACGGGCCAGCCGGAGGGTGGAGACGGTCCCCTGAGGACCTTCATCGGGCTGTTTCTGGTTCCCCTGCTGGTGGTTCTGGTCTGCGTAGCCGTGTTTGTAGGCTTCGGTTGGATCGCCTATGATCACAACTCCGCTGAAGACTACTTGAACGACCTCAAATCGGGTTGGCGGCCGCGAAGAGCGCAGGCGGCCTACGAGCTGTCGAAGGTACTGGTTGGAGACCCGGCCGCGTTGGACGATGTGCCAGGTGCCAGAGAAGAGATTCGGCGGCTCTTCGAGGAGAGCGACGATCCAGAGATGCGTCGCTATCTGGTCTTGATCATGGGCTACACGCAGGATCCTGAAGCTCTTCCATGGCTCGAGGCAACGCTGGCCGACCCGGATTCGGAAACCAGAATCTACACCCTCTGGGCCCTGGGGACACTTGGCGACCCCGACGCTGTTCCTCTACTCGCCAGAGCGCTGCAGGATCCCGATCCGGGCATCCGCAAGACCGCGGCCTTCGCCATGGGCGAGCTTGGCCTCGGTGCAGGGGTGGAGCCACTGGTGCCGTTGCTGGAGGACGGGGTGGCCGACGTTCGATGGAATGCAGCCCTCTCGTTGAGTCGCCTGGGTAGCGATGCCGGTGTTCCCGTACTGGAACAGATGCTGGACCGAGACCTGATGGCGGGGGTACCCGAGATCACCCAGGCTCAGACAGAAGATGCCATGGTCAGTGCCGTCCAAGCCCTCGGTGCGGTCGTCGGCCTCGAAGCGCAGCCACTGCTCGAGGAGATAGCCGACAGCGACCCGAGCCTCAAGGTGCGAAGAGCCGCTCATGCCGTGCTCGAATCACTCGGGGTCTGATCCGCTCCAGTGGAGAGTCCGGACCCTGGGCATAGGAGGATTCTGAGAACGTGACTCCGAACGTCGAGGACCTGCTACTCGAGGTTGCTCTCTATCGCCGCCTCTCGGAAGAGGATCGCGTGCACCTGGCGAGCGCCGCCACAGTCGAGCGGTTCGCAAAAGGGGAAGCGGTCTTCCACGAGGGCGAGGCTGCTCGAGATTTCTTCACTCTGGCCCGCGGGCGGGTCAAGGTGTTCAAGATCATGCCCAACGGTCGGGTGGTGATCCTCGAGATCCTCGGCCCCAGTGACCCTGTAGGTGCGGTGGCGGTCTACGAGGAGGTGGCGTTTCCAGCGACAGCTGAGGCCATGGAGGAGACCCTCTGCATCAGGATTCCCAAGCAGCCGTTTTTCCAGCTCCTCGAAAGTCGCCCTTCCCTGGCACGAGGTCTGCTGAAAGCCATGACTCACAGGATTGTGGTGCTGGCGAATCGGTTCGCCGATCATACGGTCGGCAAAGTAGACACTCGCTTCTCACGGCTGTTTCTCAAGCTCGCCGGTGAGATGGGCCAACCCGGCGACGAGGGCATCTTCATTCCCATGACTCTCACGAGGCAGGAGTTGGCCGACCTGATGGGGACGACGGTCGAGACCGCGATTCGCATCATGAGCCGATGGGGAAAGGAGGGCGTTGTTCAGACGGACAGGAACGGCTTCCTGGTCACCGATCGACAGGCGCTGGAACAGATCGCCGCCGACTGAAGAGTAGGTTCCCACCGGGAAGCGGAGTCAGAGTGCGAGCGCACCCCCCTTGAACTCGAGCACTTAGGAGAGCCGGATATGCAAGGACAGAGACCATGGACTCATCTGTTTGTCGCCACGTTGATCGGAGGGGCAACTCTCCTTGTTGCTGGCTGCGGCGGGTCGCAGTCGTCGATGGATGCAGATGCCTCACGTGGCCGGGAGCACTACGTGGCCACCTGTGCGATGTGTCACGGCTCCGAGGGAGAGGGCAGATCCCGACTCGGTAAAGAGCTCCAGGCCAATGCCTTCGTGAAAGAGCTCAGTGATGAGGAGTTGGTGAAGTTCCTCGAAGAGGGACGACCTTCCTGGGATCCAGCCAATGAGCGAGGCGTAGACATGCCTCCCAAGGGTGGCAACCCCGAGCTGACGAGAGAGAACCTGATGGAGATCGTGGCCTACCTGAGGACTCTCTGAGAGGCCCCTTCGCGGGAGGAGCCTTCGTCTTTGCGGATCGAGACGCTCATGAACGGAGAGCGGGACAAGTACTCTCGGTTGGAATATCGCCGCCTCATTGCCTGGCCGAGCCGCATCCAGCGTGAGGCTGACCTCCTGGAAAGAGTGCTGAGCTCTGGCCCTTCCAGGCGGGTGCTCGATCTCGGTTGCGGAACAGGGGAGCATGCCCGATTCCTGGGGCAGAAGGGCTACCGGGTGATAGGGGTCGACTCGTCGGAGTCGCAGATCGAGACGGCGCGGGACGTTCCAGCACCGACGGGAGTCGAGTTTGTCCATGGAGATCTCGGTGAGTTGGATAGCTTGCTGACGGGTATCTTCGGCGGAGCCATCTGTCTCGGCAATACACTGCCTCATCTGCTGACACCCGTCCGTCTGGGTCGATTCCTGTCTGGGCTCCGCGACCGCCTTGCGGAGGGTGCTCCACTTCTTCTCCAGTTGCTCAACTACGAGAGGATCTTCCACCGGGAAGAGAGATGCCTACCGGTCAGCCTGTGCCCTGACGAATCCGGCGACATCGTCTTCCTACGACTCATGAACCTACATTCGGACGGCACCGTCACCTTTTTTCCTTCGACGCTGAAGCTCCGACCTGGCGAGGATCCCCCACTCGAAGTCAAGGCGTCCAAGGAGGTGAGGCTCCGGGGTTGGCGCCTCGCGGAGCTCGAAGAGGCCTTCGAAGCAGCCGGTTTCGGGGTCTCTGAGCGTCTCGGTTCCTTCGATGGCAGTGCTTACCAGGCCACCGAATCGAGGGATCTGATCGTCGTCGCGCGCTGAGCCGGGTGTCGCGCCGCCCCTTGACACCTCGGCGGGCTTGCACTACAAAGTGCACACCAGTTACCGAATCGAGGACGAGAAGGCCGCGCGACTCGCAGGGCGCGAGGCATCTCTCTCTAAGGGATGGCTGAAGAAAAGACCAAGGGAAAGAGTGTCGAGAAGGTTTCCCGCCGAGGCTTCTTTTCATGGGCGGCGATGGCGTGGATCGGGTTCACTGCAGCGATCGGCGGGTGCGTCACCGCCTTCAACCGCTTTCTCTTCCCCAATGTGCTCTACGAGCCTCCCACGACCTTCCGGGTCGGACTGGCTGAAGATTTCAGCCCCGGCGTGGTCGACGAGCGCTTCAAGGAATCGAACGGCGTCTGGATCGTCAACAGCAATGGCAAGCTCTACGCGCTGATAGCC
>JARFQS010000113.1 GCA_029287645.1 Thermoanaerobaculia bacterium
GTGGCGACTCATCTCAGGGCTCATTGGTAACCTCGCTCTGCGGGTATCGTCGACCGCGCCACGGCGAGCACCGTCAATCAGGACGGAGGAAGCCTCATGATGCGTCCGACCCACCGCCACGGGCGTCTGCGCTCGATCATCCCATTCATTGCGGCTGTAGCTCTTGGGCCTCTCGCCGTCATAGCCGCAGAGGAGCCTGCTCTCGAAAGCGGGCGAGACATCTACAGGGCCGCCTGCGCCAGCTGTCACGGTTCCGACGGACGAGGTGCACCCGCGAGCCTGACCACCTTGGACACGGCGCCGCCCGACTTCACCGACTGTGATTTCGCCAACCGGGAACCGGACGGCGATTGGGTCGGCATCGCCTACGAGGGAGGTCCCTCGAGAGGATTCTCGGAGTTCATGCCCGCTTTCCAGGGTACGTTGACGGTCGACCAGGCGCAGATGGCCGTCGACCACATCCGAACCTTCTGCACCGACAAGCGGTGGCCGCGAGGCGAGCTCAACCTGCCACGCGCGCTCGTCACGAACAAGGCCTATCCCGAGGACGAGGCGGTGATCACCACCTTGATCGACGTCGACGACCCGGGTGCCGTTCTCAACAAGTTCGTCTGGGAGCAGCGCTTCGGTCCTCGCAGTCAATGGGAGGTCGTCGTTCCGTTCGGATGGCTGGAGACGCAAGACACGATCGAGGACGACGGCTCTACGCGGTGGACCTCCTCGATGGGCGACATCGCATTCGCGGTGAAGCACGCCTTCCACCACAACTACGAGAAGGGCAGGATTGTCTCGATCGCCGGCGAGATCATCGTGCCCACAGGCGACGAGGAGCTCGGCTTCGGCAACGGCACGACCATCTTCGAGCCCTTCATCGCTTACGGGCAGATCCTGCCGGCAGACTTCTTCTTTCAGGCCCAGGTTGGTGGCGAGCTGACCGCGGACAAGGACAAGGCGCCGAATGCTGGTTTCGCACGCTGCGCGTTCGGCTGGACGACCACCTCGGGTCAGTTCGGACGTGCCTGGTCGCCCATGCTGGAATTCACCGCAGGCCGTCCCTTCACCACCAATGCGGACATCCAGTACAGCGCCATACCGCAGATGCAAGTCACCCTGAACAAGCGCCAACACATCATGTTCAACCTGGGCGCCCGGATTCCACTGAACGAGCGCGACGAACGCAAGACGCAGGTGATCTTCTACCTGCTATGGGACTGGTTCGACGGCACACTCCTCGAGGGATGGTAGAGCCATGATACGAAGACTCACGATTCTCTGTTGTTTCCTGACGATCACGATGGCGTCGCTCGCTGCGGCCCAGGTGCCGAATCTATTCATCACGTCGGATCGCTGCATGGCGTGCCACAACGGCTTGATCACTCCGGACGGCCGGGATGCCTCGATCGGTATCGGCTGGCGGTCGTCGATGATGGCCAATTCCGCTCGGGACCCCTACTGGCAGGCGGCCATCCGACGCGAGGCGCTCGTGCACCCGACCGCCTCCGCGCTGATCCAGAACGAGTGCGGTGCCTGCCACATGCCCATGCACCGGTTCCAGGCCAATGCCGAGGGTAAGCAGGGCGAGGTATTCGTCCACTTGCCGCTGGCGAGCGATGTCACCCCGCAGAGCCTGATGGCCGCAGATGGCGTCTCGTGCACCGTCTGTCACCAGATCGGTAGCGAGCGCCTCGGCGAGGAGGAGAGTTTCACCGCTGGCTTCGAGATGGACACCAGTACCGGAGAGGGAGAGCGCAAGGTCTACGGTCCCTACGATGTCGACCAAGGGCGACAGAGATTGATGCAGTCAGCCTCCAGGTTCGTGCCAGCCAAGGGCGAGCACATCCAGAGCTCCGAGTTGTGCGCCACATGCCACACACTCATCACCCATGCGCTGGACGACAACGGGGACGTCGTCGGCGAGCTGCCCGAGCAGACTCCCTATCTGGAGTGGAAGCACAGTGCCTACGCTGGCGAGAAGAGTTGCCAGACCTGCCACATGCCGGAAGTCGAGGGCGCTATGCAGGTCTCGAGTGTGCTCGGCCCCTTCCGTGAGCAGGTCTCGCGCCATGTCTTTCGTGGCGGCAATCTGCTGATGCCCAGGATCCTCAATGCACACCGCCAGGAGCTCGCTGTGCAGGCCTTCCCACAGGAGCTCCAGGCCACCGCCGACCAGACGATTCAGAATTTGACGACTTCGACGGCCAGTCTCGAAGTGACTTTCGCCCAAGTCTCCGATGGGGTCCTGGAGGCTGAATTGGCGATCACCAACTTGGCGGGCCACAAGCTACCGACAGCCTACCCATCGAGGCGGGTCTGGGTCCACTTCACCGTGCTCGACCGTGACGGCAACACTCTTTTCGAATCGGGACGATTCAACGCCGACGGATCCATCGAAGGGACCGACAATGATGCCGACGCTGCCCTCTTCGAGCCACACTACGATCAGATCTCGAGGCCCGATCAGGTGCAGATCTACGAGCCCATCCTGGCCGATCCTTCGGGAGCCGTGACCACCGTTCTGCTGTCTGCATCGAGCTACGCCAAGGATAATCGCCTGCTGCCGAAAGGCTTCGACAAGGCCACCGCCGAAGAGTTCGTCGCGGTACACGGCGCGGCGCACGACGACGCGGATTTCGTGGGTAGCGGCGATCGCATCGGCTACCGTGTCGCCACAGGTGGAGCCCAGGGTCCGCTCACCGTGCAAGCCGAGCTCTGGTATCAGCCCATCGGCTATCGCTGGGCCCATAATCTCGGTGACGAGCAGGCCGACGAGATCGAACGCTTCATCGGTTACTACGAAGAGATGGCGGATTCCTCGGCGGTCGTGCTGGTCAGCACCAGAGTAGTCGCCGAGTAGCGGCGAATCGGTAGGCCCTCACTCGACATCAGCGCGCACGTGGACGGAGTCGCCGCCACTGGCTCGTCGCGAACCTGGAACGGCTCGTAGTCGTCTGGCGCCGCTGTGTGGGAGAATCCGCGCAAGCGCGGCGTTCTTCCAAACGAATTCGAGAGACGAGCGAGATCCATGGCTGCAACGCGACGAGGGCGGAATCTCTCTCCCCTGCCGAACTGGCTCGCCGCAATCGGCATCCTTCTCTCTGTCGGCTTTGGGCTAGCCAACCTGGCCTGTGGAGGCCGGTCCAGCCCAGAGATCGAACCCCCAGCGCGGATCATCCTGTTCAGCATGGACACGGTGAGGGCCGATCTGGTCAGCGGCTACGGCACGGCCGACAACACCCCGGTTCTCGCAGAGATTGCAAGCGAAGGGGTGTTGTTTCGAAACAGCTACGCCGCTTCGACCTACACGATCCCTTCCCACATGTCGATCTTCACCGGTCTCGATCCGATCGAGCATGCGGTCTTGGATGAGAGCTCGATGCTGGATCCACGGGTGCCGGTCTTGGCGGAGATCCTGAAAGCGGCCGGTCTTCGCACTCGTGCATTCCACGAGGGCGGTTACGTCGCTGCGCGGTTCGGGTTCGACCGGGGTTTCGACACCTACTCCCAGCTGAAACGACTGGCGGTGGTCGAGGACAGGCTCGAGTCGATCCTCGATTGGATCCGTTCGGCGGCCGACGACCGGTACTTCCTCTTCCTGCATACCTACGCGGCGCACTTCCCCTACGGTGGCTTCGAGAGCTCGCTCGACGACAACGCTCGCCAGGGCCGGTTCTCCGAGGCCAATATCGAGAGATGGCGAGAGTTGGCACGGACCGGAGCACTCGACAGCCTCTCCGAAGAAGAGCTGTATTCCTGCATGGTCTTCAACAACCTGGCGCTACGGCGACCGGAGATGGTCCACGGCTGTGGCCACCGATTCCCTCCCGCTTTCACTGAATCCTCTACTTTCGAGGTGGATCGTCAGGCAATCCTGACCAGCTACACCGACCGAATTCGACTCATCGATGCGGCCATCGGCAGAATCCGCGACACCCTGGTCGAGCTGGGTCAGTGGGACGACACACTGCTCATCGTCCTGGGTGACCATGGTGAGGCCTTCTTCGAGCACGGTCTTCAGCGGCATGGCTATGTCCCCTTCAACGAGGTCTTGAGAGTGCCTCTGATCGTCTCCTTTCCGAGCCTGCTCCGCGATCGGGGTGGCCTGGTTTCGGAGGGTCTCGTCTGGCACCTCGACATCTTGCCGACAATCTCGAGCTTGATGGGGATTCCGCTCCCGGCTGAGATGAGCGGCGGAGCCGACCTGACTCCGGTTCTGACAGGCCAGCAGGAAATACCAGCCGACAGGGCCGTTCATCCGGTGGTGCTACACGCCCAGCACACCTCCGATGAGCCGATGCGCCGAGTCGCTCTCCGACGCTCACTCAAGTATGTCGAAGGCGCTCGACTGTTCGGTGACGAAGCAGGCCTGCTCTTCGACCTGGGCAGCGATCCGGAGGAGATGAGGAATCTGCGTCGAGACCGACGGGAGGTCTTCGCGTCCATGGCGGAGCTTTCCAACCTACACCTGTCGACCCTGACCCCCGGACAGGCTCTGGCACAGTCGACTCTTCAGCCCGGGGTCACCGAGGATGCGGGTCCTGAAGGGCTATCCCAGGAGGCCGAGGAGCAGCTTCGAG
>JARFQS010000185.1 GCA_029287645.1 Thermoanaerobaculia bacterium
GAACCAACACGAAGAGGGAGGGGATCAGGATCTTCGCCACCTTCTCAATGCCGCGCACCCCGAACCACACCACCCCAATGGCCAGGGACAGGGCGATGGCGTTGGTCACCCAGGCCAGGCCGCTCCCGGCATATCTCTCCCAGAAAGCCGTCGAGCTCTCGCCGGACAGACCCCCTTGAACAGAGGCCGCGAAATAGCGAAGGCACCACCCGGCGACAACCGAGTAGTAGAACATGATGGCGGTAGCGCACAGCGCTACCCACCCACCCATCCATCCGGAGCCCTTTCCCGCCATGGCGATGAAGCTACCCACGGTTCCCTTGCGACCTCGCTTGCCGAACGAGAACTCCACGATCATCAGGGGGATCGACCAGATAAACAGGAACACGACCCAGGACACCAGGAAGGCACCACCACCGTTGGTCGCTACGATGCGTGGAAAGCGCCAGATATTGCCGGTACCGACAGCCATCCCCAGAGTCGCGAGGATCAGGCCCCAGCGCGAGCTGAACTGCTCTGTTGCACTCATCGACAATCCTCCACGGCTTCGATCAGCTGTTTGCTGACAGTCCCTGTTGCCGCACGTTGAACGGAGATCCTAGGCCTCGAGCCGCGGTCGGTCGCCGCTCGACTCCAGGAAGCGCTCCATGAATCGAGTCGACACGTTTCCGGACCGGAACCTGGCGTCTCGCATGATGCGCTGATGCAGCGCAATGGAAGTCTGGACTCCCTCGACCACGAAGAACTCCAGCGCCCTCTCCATGCGAACAATGGCCTCTTCACGGCTCTCTCCGTAAGCCACCAGCTTGGCGATCAGAGAGTCGTAGTAGGGGGGAATGAAGTAGCCTCCGTAGACGTGGGTGTCGACACGGATACCCGGCCCGCCAGGCTGATGGTACGACTCGATCCGACCTGGCGACGGAGTGAACCGCCTCGGGTCTTCCGCATTGATCCGACACTCGATGGCGTGACCCCTCACCGGCAGCGCATCGGGGAGGGTGAGTCTCTCGCCCGCAGCCACGCGGATCTGCCATTTGGCCAGATCCTGTCCCGTCACGATCTCGGTGACCGGGTGCTCCACTTGAATGCGGGTATTCATCTCCATGAAGTAGAAACGTCCATCACGGTCCAGGAGGAACTCCACCGTCCCGGCATTCTCATAGCCGACAGACTCCGCCAGCTTTACGGCCGCTGTACCCATCTGGTCCCTCAGCAGCGGTGTCAGAACAGGAGAGGGGGCCTCTTCGATGAGCTTCTGGTGGCGGCGCTGAATCGAGCACTCCCGCTCCCCCAGATGAATGACCTTCCCATGCGAGTCGGCCAGGATCTGGAACTCGATGTGTCGCGGCTCGACCAGATAGCGCTCGAGATAGATGGAGCCGTCTCCAAAGGCTTTCAGCGCCTCCTCGCTGGCGGTGTTGAACTGGCTCTCCAGCTCACCCGCATCCTGCACGATGCGCATGCCCCGTCCACCGCCACCGGCGGACGCCTTCAGGATGACGGGGTACCCGACTTCGCTGGCAGCTCGGTCGGCATCAGCAGCATCGGCGAGAGGCTCCCGGCTGCCTGGCAAAACCGGAACACCCGCGTCAGCCGCGGTCTGACGTGCCTTCGCCTTGTCTCCCATCAGACGGATGCTCTCGGGCGACGGTCCGATCCACTTGAGGTTGCACTCCCCCAGGACCTCTGCAAAGGCGGCATTCTCCGCCAGGAAGCCATAGCCAGGGTGGACCGCATCGGCTCCCGTGATCTCCGCAGCGGCGATGATGCTGGAGACGTTCAGATAGCTGTCCGCCGAGGCTGGAGGTCCGATACAGATCGCTTCGTCGGCGTAGGTGACATGCAGAGAGTCCGCGTCGGCGGTGCTGTAGACGGCCACCGTCGCGATGTCCAGCTCTCGACAGGCCTGGATCAACCGCAGCGCGATCTCGCCGCGGTTCGCAATGAGGACTTTTTCGAACATCGATGGATAGGAGCTGGAATCTGAAAGCTAGGGGGTTCGGCCTACATCTGAGCTCAGTCGGGGATGATGGCGAAGAGCGGCTCACCGAACTCCACCGGCTGAGCGTTCTTGGGGAAGGCCTTCTCGACCACGCCGTCTTCATCCGACTCGATCTCGTTCATCAGCTTCATCGCCTCGACGATGCACAGAACCTGCCCCCGCTTGACCCTGTCGCCAGCTCTGACGTAGGGCTCGGCGTCCGGGCTCGGAGAGGTATAGAACGTGCCGACGATCGGCGATCGCAGAATGTGACCGCCAGTCAGCTCGGCCTCGACACCTTCCTCGGCTTCCTCGGCGGGCGGCGGCATCGGCTCGCTGACCTGGGCGGCGACTGGAGGGGCCTGGCTCCCACCCCCGACCGCCTGCGGCTTCGCTTCACTGGCGACGACGGCGACCGCCTCGGCAGGCCTGCCGTCGATCTTCAACCGAAACCCCGATCTCTCGATCTCGACACCCTGCAATTGTCGTTCTCGAACGAGGTCGATCAGCTCCTTGATCTGCTCGAAAGTCAGCACGGACTCTCCTCACCTATGAACACGATAGTCGTTGGACGAGACCTGGCGGTACCGACAGCGTTTAGGCCAGGTCACCCTCGAGCGCCAGCTTCGCGCGCCTCAGCTCGAAACGAGCTTTCCCGTAGCTGCCACCCTTCTCCTCCAGGACCAGTAGCAAACTATAGTTCCCGGTCAACGCGCTCACCAGGACCGTATAGAGCTCGGTAGTTACCGAGAGCTGCCGGACTTCGCCCATGGCCAGCTCGCGGTGGTCCCTCGAGATGGCCTGTGTCTGGGCCAATAGCTCGGCACCGAGCGCTTCCAGGTCCAGCGAAGATCCGTCTCCAAAAGTCTCCACGGTGATGCCGTCGGCGTCGACGAGAGACACTGCCAAGGCGCCATCGATACTGTCGCAAATATTCTGTAGCCTCTCCTGGAACATGGTCTTCTACAGCCTCCCGCTGGCAGCTCTCAATCGATCGAGGTAGTCGCGAAGCACGCGAGCCTTCCGACTGCGGGCATCCCCAGACTCGTCTTCCGCGTCCTCTTCTTCCAGGCCCTCGGCATCCAAGCTCTCACCCAACCTGCGTTGCGTCTCGGCCAGCCCCTCCCGGGCCTCCACGTGATCCGGCTCCCTTTCCAGGACCTCTTCGAAAGCCTGTGCCGCATCCTCGAGGTGCCCCTGATCCAGATAGAGCTTCGCCAGCGTGGCTGTCGCCCCGACGGCGGGTCCTGGGAGCTCTTCGGCCGATGCCTCGGCTAGCTCGACCACCGCTTCCCCTGCCGCCTGTTCCTCCGGCTCTTCTACCTCCAGTTTCGGCTCGGGCACCAGCTGGAGTTCCGGCTCCGGCGGCTCGACGAGTTCCTCCGGCGCAACTACCTCCGCTTCGGCCTCCTCGGCCGCGGGCGGACTCACGACGGGGAAAATGCCTTCGGCTCCAAGGGCGAGAGCATACCCATCCTCGTCCACCCCCTGCCACAGATCGCCAAAGGGACCCTCGGAGGCCAGCGCCCTCGACCGCAGAGCCAACGCCGCCCTTCGAGCCCGCTCGCCAACCATCTCCTGCAGATCGGGCGGCGGCGGCGAACCCGCCAGCACGAAGACCCGACCGGACGCATCGACAGCCGTTCGGGGCGCGCCGCCCGAAGCCAACTCCGCTTCGAGAACCTCTATCTCAGGGTCGCTCTCGTTGAGCAGCTTGTAGAGATCGAGGCGGTCCCTGGCCTCCTTGCGACGGTCCGTCTCGAGGTAGAGGCCGATCAGCAGCTTGTTGGCCACCAGATGGGTCGGGTCCTCGTCCACGACCGACTCCAGCACCAGACCTGCATCTTCCATGCGGCCCGATTCGAGTAGGAATCGGCCATGTGCCACCCTGGCTGCGACGTGATTCGGATGCAGGCGAAGGGCCTGCTCGAGGATGGTGACCCCCTCCTCGAGCTGACCGTGCCGACGGTACTCTTCCGCCAACTGCAGTGACAGCTGCGGCGTGGGCTCTTCCTCCCAGCGCTGGAGCATCTCTTCGATCGATTCGCTCATTGATTGACCCATCCGATTCGAGGGCAGAACTCAAAGAAATGCGAGACTCTCTCCGTCGAGAGTGGGCTCACTCTCATCCGACTTGGGACTGCCAGATTATAGCCGAGATTCGATATCCGAAGTGTGGAGACCCCGACTCGTGCAGAGTGTTGTTGCGAACCTGCGAATCTGCGGCCGCTGCAGCTCTTACTGCTGGACCGTCACGGATTTGGTGACGCTGTTGGTTCCCACCGAGTTGGTGACCTGCAGCGTGACGGGGTAGGTTCCCGGATTCGCGTAGGCGTGAACCGGATTCGTCTCGGTCCGGTTGTCGGGATTGGGAACTACGCCATCGCCAAAATCCCACAGATAGGAGAGGGGCTGATCGCCCGAGCTCTGGTTGTTGAACTGGACCGACAGACCCGAAGCCACGAAGGTGAAGTCCGCGATGGGAGCTCCCGACTGCACGCTCACCGTGAATTCGGCCGAAATCTCCGCCCCCGTCGAGTCGGTGCTGAAGGCCTGAACCTTGAAAGTCCGAGTGCCCAACGCGTCGATATCCTGCACCGTCAGGACCAGTGAGTCTTCAGCCTGACCGCCGGAATCGGTTCGAAGGACGCCTCCGCCCGAGGCCAGCGTCCCGGCCTGGCTGACGAAGTTGAC
>JARFQS010000157.1 GCA_029287645.1 Thermoanaerobaculia bacterium
GACCAAGATCTCGAAGCGATGCAGGAGCTCGGGGTCCGGCTGATCCCAATCGACAAGGCAGAATTCGACCATGGACTGACACGGGACCGGGGCGCGAGCGCCGCCAGTGGCGAGGTGCTGGTCTTCTTGAATCAGGATGCCATTCCGGCTTCGGAGAGCTGGCTCGCATCGCTGACCGAACCCCTCTTCACCGGCACCGACTACGCGGCGGTGCAAGGCGAGATTCAGGAGCTGCCGCAGGCCTCGGAGCGGTTCTACTGGGACTCCGGCGGTGACCGTTTCTACTTCACCCGGGAGTCCGAGCGGTGGATCGAGCGGTTCTTCGGGATCGGCTTCTCGACCGTCAATGCGGCCATGCGGCGCGAAGTCTGGGAGGAGATTCCGTTTGGTCAGGCACCCATCATGGAGGACAAGCTCTGGCAGCGTCGCGCTGTCGAGCGAGGGGCATCGATTCTCTACCAGGAAGAGGCCACCGTCTTCCATAGCCACGACTACGATGTGAGGGCCCTCGTGAGGCGCTGCCAGAGCGAGGGTTTCGGATGGAGTTTCCTGGGCGAGGAGTACTCATTCCTCGACATGACAAAGGACATGATGCAACCCAGGATCTATGCGGATCTCGGGAGAGGCCTGGCACAACGACGCGTTCGGTCCGCAGCCGAGCTGCTCTTTCCCGTGCTGAGACCTCTGGCCCTATACTGGGGCAACCACTGGAGCCGTAGGGTCAAGCACTGATATCGATGCGGCTGTTGCGAGGAGCCTGAAGGTCATGGCAAACGAACCGAGACCAGATTCTTCCGAGAACACCTACAAAGGCATCATCCTGGCTGGGGGTGCCGGCCGGCGGCTCCTGCCACTGACCCACGGTGTCAGCAAACAGCTCATGCCGGTCTACGACAAGCCGATGATCCACTACCCCCTGTCGACCCTGATGTTGGCAGGTATCCGGGACATCCTCGTGATCACGACGCCCCGCGATCGAGCTGCTTTCGAGTCGTTCCTGGGCGACGGATCCCAGTGGGGCATCTCACTCGAATACGCCGTTCAGGAGGAGCCGAAGGGCATAGCGCAGGCATTCCTCATCGGCGAGCGCTTCATCGGGGGCGAACCCGTCAGCCTGATCCTCGGCGACAACATCTTCTATGCCGAAGGGTTGGCCGACAAGCTCACCGTAGCCGCGCAACGAACCCGGGGCGCCACCATCTACGGCTACTACGTGACCGACCCTGAGCGTTATGGCGTCGTCAGCTTCGACGCCGATGGCAAGGCGCTCGACATTGTCGAGAAGCCTGCCAAGCCGGAGTCCCACTACGCGGTGACGGGTCTCTATTTCTACGACGATCAGGTGGTGGAGATCGCCAAGGCGCTCGAGCCGTCAGCACGTGGAGAGCTGGAGATCACCGACGTCAACCACGCCTACCTCGAGCGCGACCAACTGGCTGTCGAGATTCTCGGACGCGGCACCGCGTGGCTCGACACCGGGACCCACGACTCACTGCTCGACGCGGCCATCTTCGTGCGAGTCATCGAGAAACGCCAGGGTCTGAAGATTGCCTGCCCCGAGGAGATCGCCTATCGCATGGGCTTCATCACCGGCGCCGATCTGGAGCGATTGGCTGCCGATTTCGGAGACAGCGGCTACGCGACCTACCTGCTGGCGGCTCTGCGGGAGGACCGATGAGCCTCGCTCCAGAGCTGCTGACGACATCCCTCTCGGGGGTGCTGCGAATTCGGCCCCGCTTGATCGAGGACGAGCGCGGCTTCTTCTTCGAGAGCTGGAATGCCCGGACCTTCGCTGAGCGCGGACTCGAGGTCGAGTTCGTTCAGGACAATCATTCTCGTTCGACGTCAGGATGCCTGCGCGGACTCCACTACCAGATCGACCAGGCACAGGGGAAGTTGGTACGGGCCATCGTCGGCGAAGTCTACGACGTGGCCGTCGACCTGCGTCGCAGCTCACAGACCTTCGGCAACTGGGTCGGAGTCACCTTGAGCGCCGTGAACCGCGAAATGCTCTGGGTGCCTCCCGGCTTCGCCCACGGCTTCTACGTCGTCAGCAACGAAGCCGAAGTACTCTACAAGTGCACGAACTTCTACTCGCCGGCTGCCGAGCGAACCCTGATCTGGAACGATCCCGATCTGGCCATCGACTGGCCGTTGCCTCCCGCCCGGGAGCCGAAGGTCTCCGCCAAGGATGCCGCCGGAGTCCTGCTCCGGGACGCGGAGTGCTTCCCTTGAAGGTTCTTCTCACTGGTGCCAAGGGGCAACTGGGCCAAGAGCTCCGGCGGTCGACCCCGACCACCCACGAGCTGATGGGCTGTGACCTCGTCGAGCTCGACGTCACCGACCAGGACGCGGTGACCCGAAAGGTCGAGGAGCTCGAGCCCGACCTGGTCATCAATGCTGCCGCCTACACGGCCGTCGACCAGGCCGAGCAGGAGCGGGATCTGGCCTTCCGCGTCAATGCCGACGGCGCCCGTAATGTGAGCCGTGCGGCAGCTTCTCACGGTGCCAAGGTGATCCACATCTCCACCGACTTCGTGTTCGACGGCCAGCAGGGTCGACCCTACCGACCTCTGGATACGCCGAATCCGCAGAGCGCATACGGCGCCAGCAAACTCCGGGGAGAGGAGTATGTGACCGAGGCTACGGGGGGGACCGCACTGATTCTCCGCACGGCCTGGCTCTACTCGCGGTTCGGCAACAACTTCGTGACTGCCATGCTGGCTCGAATGCACAAGGGCCAGACGCTGAAGGTCGTCGCCGACCAGGTCGGGACGCCCAGCTGGGCCAAGGGCCTGGCCGAAGCCATCTGGCAGGCTGCGGACATCAGCCCATTGCAGGGCCTCTGGCATTGGACGGATGCCGGTGTCGCTTCCTGGTATGACTTCGCCGTAGCCATCCAGGAAGAAGGCCTGTCCCGCGGTCTTCTCAGCCAACCGGTCCAGATCCTCCCGGTCGACACCCGCGACTACCCCACACCTGCCCAGCGTCCGCCCTACAGCGTGCTGGACAAGACCGAGACCTGGGCGCGCCTCGCCATCCAACCCCTGCATTGGCGGGTCGCGCTGGGCTCGATGCTGACCGAGCTCGGAGAAACCGAGAATGTCTAGACTCCTGGTCACCGGAGGTGCCGGATTCATCGGCTCCAACTTCGTTCACTACTGGATCGCTCGACACCCTGACGACAGGATCGTCGTGCTCGACTCGCTGACCTACGCCGGCAACCTGGCCAACCTGGAGGCGGCTGCGCAGCACCCGGGCTTCCGATTCGTTCACGGGGATATCCGGGACCAGGGGTTGGTCGAGAGCCTCCTCCGCGAAGAGGAGCTCGACTCCATCATTCATCTGGCGGCCGAATCGCACGTCGACCGTTCCATCTCCGGACCCGACATCTTCGTCGACGTCAATATCAATGGCACCCACAGCCTCTTGAAAGCGGCTCGCAGAGCCTGGATGGAGAACCCTGGGACGGACCCCGAGCGCTATCGATTCCATCATGTCTCGACCGACGAGGTGTACGGATCGCTCGGGCCCACGGACGCAGCCTTCACCGAATCCACGCCGTACTCGCCAAATTCTCCCTACGCCGCCAGCAAAGCGGCCTCCGACCATTTGGTTCGCGCCTACCAGCACACCTACGGTCTGCCGACCAGTATCAGCAACTGCTCCAACAACTACGGCCCGTATCAGTTCCCCGAAAAGCTCATCCCGCTGTGCATCGTCAATCTGCTCGTAGGCAAAGCCCTGCCGATCTACGGCGATGGTCAGAACGTCCGGGATTGGCTCCATGTCGACGATCACAGCCGTGGCATCGAACTGATCCTGGACCGTGGCCGGGTCGGCGAGACCTACAACATCGGCAGCCGCAACGAGCAGGCCAACCTGGATCTGGTGCGGCAGCTCTGCCGATCGGTGGACAAGCTCTTCGCCGAGCGGCCCGAACTATGCGACCGGTTTCCCGAGGCGCCACCAGCCAGCGGTCGTCAGTGCAAAGAAGCCATCGAATTCGTCACGGATCGGCCGGGGCACGATCGCCGGTACGCCATCGACTCCAGTCGTCTGGAGGACGAGCTCGGCTACAGCTCGACCACCGACTTCGAGACGGGCATGGACTCGACGGTTCTGTGGTTTCTGGAGAACGAGGCGTGGTGGCGGGCGGTGATGGATGAATCCTACCGAGAGTGGATGACGGATCAGTACGGGCAGTAGGCCCGGCTCGAGAGACTGCCTCTGGCTAACCCCAGCTGGCTCCGGCGCTCGGATCGTGGGGGTCGATCCTCAGCCGTTGCTGCGTGCTGTACGGGTAGATGTCGATGATCTCTCCCTGTTCGATTCTCTCCTGCATCCGTCGCCAGTAACCTGGCTCGAAGAGGTCGGAGTGGTGCTCCATGAAGACTCTCTCCAGCTCGTCGCGCAGTCCGAGGAAGCTCCTCATCTCCTCCGGGAAGACGTCCTCGTCGGCCACCGAGAACCAGGGCTCCGGGGCCATCGCCTCGAAATCGTCGCGTGGTGGGGGAATCTTTCGGAACCGACACTCGGACAGGGGGCAGAGCTCGTCGTAGTCGTAGAAGACGACTCGCTGGTGCCTTGTTACGCCGAAGTTCTTGAGCAACATGTCGCCGGCGAAGACGTTGGCCGCCGCCAGGTCCTTCAACGTCCTACCCCAGTCGATCACTGCGGCGCGGGAATCGGCCGCCGAAGCCTCACCGACGAAGATGTCCAGGGGCGTCACTCGCCGGCCGATGTAGAGGTGCCGAATCACCACGTGCTCTCCCGAAAGCGAGACCGTCTGGGAGGCCACCTTCAAGAGCTCTTCGAGGAGCTCTTCGGAGAATCTCTCCTGGCGAAACTTGAGGTGCTCGAACTCCTGGAAGTCCACCAGACGACCCACCCGATCGTGACGCAGGACCTCCCTGTATTTGTGAATGACCTCGTCCCGGGTCACATGCTTGGAGGGCGGAAAGAAGTCCTTGATCACCTTGAACACGAACGGAAAGGACGGCAGCGTGAAGACCGACATCACCAATCCGGGCTGTCCCGGGGCGACGATGAAGCGCTCTTGCGAGGCATCGATGTCCTTCATCAGGTCGCGGTAGAACTCTGTCTTGCCATGCTTGTTGTAGCCCAGAGAAAGGTAGAGCTCGCCGATCCTCTTGCGGGGCAGGATCGAGTGCAAGAACCCGATCACCTGCCGCGGACTGGCGATGTCGGCGTGGAAGTACCAGCGCGCGAAGCTGAACGCGATGCTGACATCTTCCTCGCTCGTCAGCACGGCATCCACCCTCAGACCTCCCGGGTGATTGAGAATGGCGATCACGAGCGGCATGATGCGGTCGCCTCGGCGCACGCGACCGATGACATAGGCCGCCTTGTTGCGGATGAAGACCGGCCTGAGGATGTCCAGGGCCTCGATGGTTTCCGACCCGAATGCTTGGACGATGTCCCTTCGAAGGCGATCGGCGGTCAGCGTGGCGTCGCCATGCAGGTCGGAGAAGGCGACCCTGAATTCGGCATCCTCGAGAACCCTTCGAATCACACCCGCATCCACTCCTCGAACCGCATAGAGGCGGGTGCTGGCCATCTCCCATCCCTTGTAGGGCAATGGAAAGTCATCGGAGATGAAGTCGATTCGAGGATCGACACCGATATGTGGGAAGACGCGCCGGGTCAGGGAGTTGAAAAAGGTCTGGGCGACTTCGAAGTCGTTCCGCCCGAGAATGGCCAATGAGTAGGCCTCCTTCATCGAAGGCCACAGCTGTCGATCAGAGATCTGGTCGCCGATCTGGTCCTGCAAGGCTTCGAACGTCTCTCCTACCGCCAGCGGCTGGAGACCCAGCCGCTTGACCGTATCTCGCCGAATCCCGTCCCAATCGCGACTCTCGAAGCGTTCCTTGGCACGCCTCGTAATGGCCCGGAATCGGGTTTGGAACTCGTCGAAGGAGTGTTGGATGACGTCCGCGCCACGGACTGCAGCAGCAGGAAGGGTCACGGTGAGAAGTCTAGCACCGGCCTTGGGGCTCGGAAGTCAGAGCAACTGATCACGGCGCCGAGTCATGGTCAGTCGCGGACCGTCCTTGCCTTCCTGTCGGAATCCCAGGAGATGGAATAGCTGCCGCGCGAACCACAGGGCGTAGCGCCTGTCCACGATGAAGGTCTGTCGCCGGTTCGGATCCCGCTCGACCCCTGGAAGAAGGTGAAGGAAGCGCTCCAGTCCCAAGCGTCGAACTACCGCCGACACCGGAAGCCAGGCCGGCCGAACCTCGTTGACGAGAAAGAACCCGTCATTCCCCTGATCCTGATAGAGCGGCATGAGCATCAGCCCGGATCGGGGAGCCCGGACCTTCCCGCCTCGGACGGTACCCACCTCCTGCCCTGCCGCGATCGGATCGAAGCTGGCGAATCCGGGGACCATCTCGAAACTCTCTCCCTCGGCGACATTGTGGCGGTAGCGCACCTCGACGATTCGTGCCGGGCAGTGGGATTGGCGACGCAGCAAGTCTCTTGCCTCTACCACCTCCGAACGGGTCTCGTGCTCGAAGACTCCGCAAGAGTCGAGGGCGATCCAGATGGCCGAGGCGGCCCTGTCCACCGAAGTCGGGTCGTCGTGCATCCCGGCTTCGAATCCAACAACCGTGACTCCCTGGGCGGTCATGTAGCTGGCCAGCGTGCCACCCAGCTTCTCCTCGAGACCCAGAACAAGAGGAACGGGAAAGTCCAAGGCGACTTCGCGATTCTGGAGAGTGTCGTCGAGGATGGCAAATGCAGGACCGGGACCGGAGATGGTGTGCAGATCCAGGAGGTAGACCCTGCCCGGCGCTTCGTCCAGGATCCTGCTCAGGGAGGCGTTCAGCTCTACAAGCTCCTGGTCCTCGTCGTTCAGGGGCCCGGCCAGCGCGGACAACTGCTCGACCCTGCCCGGCCTCCAGATCCGATTCAGATCGTGCCGCACGAACCGACGCCCGGCTGCCAGAGCCGTTATGTTTCCCGTCAGACCGATCAATCGGCCACGCAGGCCCTCCGAACGTCGGAAGATCTGCTTCAGAACCCGGTCGATCGCCAACACTCCTGCCGGCTCGTTGCCGTGCAGCCCACCGAGGCAGATCAGTGTCGGCCCTGGCTCTGCGGCCTCGACGCGTCCCAGCTCGCGAGGCACAGCCGAGAGATCGAAGGTCGCAGCCAGAGCCTCCCCGTTCGATTCCGGGACCGACACGGCAGGTGCCGCCCTGTCTCTTATACACATCTCCGAGCCCACGAGACCAACGACCTAATCGCGTATGGCGTC
>JARFQS010000081.1 GCA_029287645.1 Thermoanaerobaculia bacterium
CACCAAGTATCACGGATTCCTGAGCGCGTGCACAGATGACACGCTGTCCGAGTCGGATGGAGTAGAATGCGGCAACTTTCGTTGCTGCAAGGCGAGGGTCGGGATCGCCGGAGCGGTCCGCCTGGAGGCGGTCCGTATGAAGAGGAGTCACGCATGATCGGAACGACGCTAGCGCATTTCAAAATCACCGGAAAGCTGGGCGAGGGTGGTATGGGAGAGGTCTATCGTGCCGAGGACAGCAAGTTGGGTCGAGAAGTGGCGATCAAGGTGCTGCCTGAGATGGTGGCCGGCGACGCGGAGCGCATGGCCCGCTTCGAACGCGAGGCCAAGCTGCTCGCCTCCCTGAACCACCCAAATATCGGAGCCATCTATTCGATCGAGCACGCAGAAAGGTCCGCAGCGACGGAGGTATTCCAGGACCCCAAGACCCCAGGACCTCAAGACCAAGAACCCCCAAGCCCCCAAGCCCCTACGCCCTCGAGCCCTCCTATCCACTTCCTCGTCCTCGAGCTCATCGAAGGCGAGACCCTCTCCGAGCTGCTCGATCGGGGTCCGATCGGGTTGGAGAAATCGCTCGAGATCGCGCAACAGATCGCGGTGGCGCTGGAGGCGGCCCATGCCAGTGGAGTCATCCATCGCGACCTCAAGCCGGCCAACGTCAAGCTGACCCCTGGTGGCCAGGTCAAGGTGCTGGATTTCGGGCTGGCCAAGGCCTGGGACGTGGAGGAGACCTCTGGCAGCTCCCCTTTGATCAGCCGCTCGCCGACCCTGACCCAGGGAATGACCGAGGCGGGCATGTTGCTCGGCACCGCGGCCTACATGAGTCCGGAGCAGGCCCGTGGCAAGCCGGTCGACAAGCGGGCAGACATCTGGGCCTACGGAGCTGTTTTGCTCGAGATGTTGACCGGGCGCAAGGCCTTCGGCGGCGAGACGGTCACCGACATGATTGCCGCGGTCGTGGCACGGGAGCCCGAGTGGGAGAGGCTACCGGCTGATACGCCACGGGCCGTCAACCGACTGCTTCGCCGTTGCCTCGAGAAAGACCAGGAGAAGCGACTGCGCGACATCGGCGATGCACGGCTCGAGCTGGAGGAGCTCCTGGCCCACCCCGAGGGCCTGCATGCCGAGCCAGCGACGGTCGCTGCACCGGGCAAGGCGAGCCTCTTGTGGAAGGTCGCAGCTGTGGTGCTGGCACTCATGGCAGCGGGGCTGGGCTTCGGCTTGTGGCGTGCCAGCCAACCCGAGCCGGTGCAGATCACTCGCGCCTACATTCCAGCCCCGTCTGACGGCGAATTCGACCTCGGCACTGACTACCCGGCACCTGTGGCTGTGTCACCAGATGGACGGAGTCTTGTCTTTGGAGTACAAGAGGCCGGCAACAAGCGCCTCTGGGTGCGCGATCTGGACGATCTCGAGGCCCGCCCACTGGCGGGTACGGAAGGAGCTCTCTATCCGTTCTGGTCGCCGGACAGTCGTTTCATCGGTTTCTTCGCGCAGGGCAAGCTCAAGAAGATCGAAGTCAGCGGAGGTCCTGCAATGAGTCTGTGCGGTGCGCCGAATGGAAAGGGTGGCACGTGGAACGACGAAGGGGTCATCGTCTTCGCACCCTCCCACACCACGAGCCTCCAGAGGGTCTCTGCCGCGGGGGGTGAGCCGGTGAATGTCACCCAGGTCGATCCGGAAGCGGGTGAAGACAGCCATCGCCACCCGCGGTTTCTACCGGATGGAGAGCACTTTCTCTACGCCGCCCGGGTAGGTTTCGGAGGAGGGAGCGAGAACAGTCGCCTGATGCTCGGTTCCCTGTCGGGTGAAGCGCGAGAACTGATGCCGGGTTCCTCCAATGTCGAGTACGCTGCCGGACATCTGCTCTATGTCTACGAGCGCACTCTGATGGCGCGCCCCTTCGATGCCGAGCGACTCGAGCTCGCGGGCGATGCGTTTCCGATCGCCGAGGAGATCTGGGGTGACCAGGGAGCGCTGCTGGGTGTGTTCTCCGTCAGCGACGGTGGCGTGCTGGCTTACCAGACCGGTACGCCGCGTGAGGATGTCGATGCGCAGCTGCAGTGGATCGATCGCTCCGGCAACCTGCTGGGTGAGGTCGGAACGCCAGGGCCCTACTCTGAAGTGAGTATCTCGCCGGATGGATCCACCGCAGTCGTCAATATCAGAGACCCCGAGAGCGCCAACCGGGATCTCTGGCTGGTAGACCTCGAGCGTCAGCTCAAGACCCGATTTACTTTCGATGCGGCCCAGGATTGGATTGCAGTCTGGTCACCGGACGGGACCCGGATCGCCTTCAGCTCCGAGCGCAGCGGAACCGGTGACCTTTATATCAAGTCGGTAATCGGTGGAGGTGAAGCGGAGCTGCTCTACGACGACGACACTCAGAAGTACCCGGCCTCGTGGAGTAGCGATGGGCGATACCTGTTTTACGAGTCCTGGGGAACTGACGGAGGATCGAATCTCTTCGCTCTCGATCTCGAACAGGAGGGTGAGCCGATAGCGATTCAGGTGGCAGACTTTACACAGAGAGTGCCGGTGATCTCTCCAAACGGGCGTTGGCTCGCATACGTAAGCGATGAGTCGGGTCATGACGAGATTTACGTTACCGCGTTCCCTGAAGGAGGACGCAAGTGGCAGGTCTCGACTGAGCAGACAAGCTACGCTCGCTGGGCCAGTGACCAGGAGGTCCTCATGATGGGCCCCACGGGAGAGTTGAAGGTCGCGGAGGTCGATGGCTCGGGTGAGACGTTCAGGGTGGGCCCGATCCGAGATATCGCCGATCTTCAGGTCCAGACCCTGGGCTTTTCGGTCAGTCCTGCTCCTGAAGCTGAGAAGATCCTCGTCGCCTCGTTACTCGAGGCGGAGGGGCAGAGCTCGAGTATGGACCCCATGACCCTCGTCCTTGGATGGACTGCGGATCTCGAGCGACCGTAGTCGACGCCGTTGCGGATTCCCGAGCACCGCTCGCGTGCTAGAGTTTCGTCAGTCTCGAGAGCCACAGACGAAGAAAGGAGGCGCAGTATGAACGCTGCCGAATCGACCGGAATGGGGCCTCGCCCCAGGACACCGATGCACTTGTAGATCGTCGGAGTACTGGCCCTGCTGTGGAACTTCATGGGTGCCTTCGACTACCTGGCCACCCAGCTGAAGCTCGAATCCTATATGAGCAACTTCACCCAGGAGCAGCTGGACTACTTCTACGGAATCCCTGCGTGGGCCGTCTCGGGCTGGGCGTTTGCGGTGTGGGGCGCCGTCGCCGGATCGATCGGGCTGCTGATGCGCAAGCGTTGGTCG
>JARFQS010000218.1 GCA_029287645.1 Thermoanaerobaculia bacterium
GACATAGGCTTCGTAGCAAGCTTCTGGGATCCACAGGCAGACAGCTTCGGTTGGGCCAGTCTATGAATCGTGACCTCAAAGTTGCCCTGCTCGGCTGCGGCCGTGCGGCCCAGTCCCTTCACCTACCTGTGCTGAAGGGACTTGATGGGGTCGAAGTCGCTGCTATCGCCGAGGAGGACCCGCTGCGGCGCGAGCATGGCAAGCGGCTTGTGCCCGAGGCCCGGGCATTCGACAGCTTCCAGTCGCTTCTAGAACAAGCGGATGTCGACGCCGCCATCATCACTCTGCCGAACTCCCTTCACGAGTCCGCTGCGATTGAGGCCTTCTCCAGGGGCCTGCATGTCTACCTCGAGAAGCCGCTGGCACCGACCCTGGCAGCGGGAAACGAGATCCTCGCTACCTGGCGAGCCGCCGGCACGGTCGGCATGGTCGGACACAACTACCGTTTCGGGACCCTGCAGCTAGAGGCGCGGCGATCGATAGCCGAGGGTTCCATCGGCCAGGTGGTCGCAGTCCAGAGCGTCTTTTCTACTCCGGTGCGAGAGCTTCCCCCTTGGAAAAAGAGGCGTGCCACTGGAGGTGGAGCACTGCTGGATCTGGCGTCGCACCATCTCGACCTTCTGCCCTGGATGCTTCAATCTCGGCCTGCTTCCGTCTCGTGTCACCTTCGATCGATCCACTCCGAGGACGATACGGTGGCAGTTCGGCTCGTGATGGAGGATGGACTCGTGGCACAGATCCTGGCGTCCATCAGTGCTGTCGAAGACGATCGCATCGAGATCTACGGCGACGGTGGAAGGCTCGTCATCGACAGGTACCGCAGCGACCGGCTCGAGATCCACCCAGCCACACTGGACGGGGTCCGATTGCATCGGGCCTCGAACGCCGTGCGGTCGTTGACTTCACCCTCCTATTGGCATCGAAAACTCCGTGGCGGGTCGCCAGAGGAGAGTTTCTGGGAGGCTCTGCGGGAGTTCTCGAGAGCCGCGCAGGAAGGGCGCCAGACGACGCCCGATCTCGACGATGGCCTTCGATGCCTTACCTTGATGGAAGCGGCGATGCGTTCTGCGGCCGAGTCTCGGACCGTGAAGCTCACGGCAGAGACCAGAATCGAGTGAAATCCTCTCTCCTGGAGCCAGCCGGATGAAGATCCTGCTGGTGAACGACTACGCGACGCCGACCGCGGGCGCCGAGATCTCCGCCAAGATGTTGCTCGACGGTCTGCGGAACCGCGGCCACGAGGTTCGCTTTTTCTCGAGCCGAGCGGAGTTGTTGCCCGGCGCTTCCTACGCCGATGACCTCTGCTTTGGCACCACCTCTCGGTTCCAGGTGATCTCCTCGACCTTCAACTTGTCTGCCCGACGATCCCTCGTCCGTGTTCTCGATGAGTTCCGCCCCGATGTCGTGCACGTCAAGATGTTTCTCTGGCAACTCTCACCTCTGATCCTGGGGCCACTGTACGACTATCCTTCGATCTATCACGCGGTGGTCTACAAGCCCATCTGTCCCACCGGGTGGAAGATGTTGCCAGACGGAACGAGATGCGAAGCACAGCCGGGCCTGCCGTGCCTGTGCGACGGTTGCCTGACTCCGCAGAGTTGGACAGTCTTCATGGTACAGAATCTTCTTTGGCGACGAGATATGGGCGCATTCGACACCCTGGTGACGACCAGCTTTGCGATGAAAGAGAGGCTCGAGGCCGAAGGCCTCGGACCCTTTCGGATCATCCCCAACGGATGCGAGGAGAGAGAGGCGCGACCGCCGCTGGGGAGCGAGCCCCGACTTGCCTACGCTGGTCGGCTGTCCGCCGAGAAGGGAGTCGATACTCTGCTTCGTGCCTTCAAGAGACTCTTGGGGCATATCCCTGGAGCGCGACTCGAAATCGTGGGTGATGGACCGCTGAGGGATCGCCTCCAGGAGCTTGCCAGGCGACTCGGGATCAACGACGACGTCGACTTCGCAGGCCCCCTGCCGACAACGGAGATGGAACGAAGACTGGAGACTGCCTGGGTGCAAGCCGTGCCTTCGAAGTGGGACGAACCCTTCGGCATGGTCGCAATCGAGGCGATGATGCGGGGTACCGCCGTTCTTGCCAGTAACGGCGGTGGGCTTCGTGACATCGTACGAAATGGCGAGACAGGTCTACTCGTGGCCCACAATAACGTCGCAGCCTGGGCCAGTGCTCTGACGCATCTCCTGAGCGACCGCGACCGCTGTGAGGCAATGGGGGCAGCTGGCCGGAAAGTGGCGCTCGACGAATACACTGTGGATCACAAGATCGATCGAATCCTCTCCCTCTACGAGAAACTTCTGAACCGGGAGCAGAAGACATGACGCGAAAACCGGCCGGCTCATCTCCTCTGGTCGTCTTCGGGTTCGATGCCGGAGATCCCCGATTCCTTCGCCAATGGGGAGCTGATGGAACCCTTCCCACTGTGGGATCGATCCTGGAGCGCGGCTGCTGGGCCAGGACTTCGGGACCCGAGATGTTCTGTGAACACGGGATGTGGGTGTCCCTGGTAAGCGGTGAGTCTCGGGCGAAGCACGGATATCACTACTTTCGACAGCTCGTGCCGCGAACCTACGATCTGGCTCCGGCTCGGGGTCGCTTTCTCGACGTCCAGCCCTTCTGGCGTCGGCTCGGTAAGGAGCAACGTCTAGCAGTTGTCGATGTGCCCGATGTGGCCTCCCCCTCGCCTCAGCCCGGGTTCCAGCTCTCCGAGTGGGCAACCCATTACCCCTACTTCCCCGCTGAGACCTACCCACCCGAACTGATCCAGAAGGTCGAAGAGTCCTTCGGTCCGAGAAGGGTCATCCACGAGAAGCCCGACGCCACGAAGGACGAAGATCTCGACATCTACCGGCAACTCATGGACCGGGTTCGGAGGAAAGGCGAGCTGTGTCGTGAGCTTCTCAGCGACGATGGGTTCGATCTCGTCTTCGTGGTCTTCGGCGAGTGTCATACGGGAGGACATCAGTTCTGGAAATATCAGACCTCCCCAGGGGGCTCAGCGCGCGAGGCCGGTGAGCTGACCGATGCGGTGAAGAACCTCTATCAGGCAATCGACAGGGAGCTGGGGCTCGTCTTGGAGGAGCTGGGCGGTGATCCCAATGTCTTCGTCGTATCCTCCGTGGGCCTCAAGCCGCAGTGGCCCGCACAGGGCCTGAACGAGGCCGTTTGTCACAGGCTGGGCTATCAGCACTCGCCAGAGGCTCAGCCCGGTTTCAATCCCGTACATACACTCCGCCGACTGCTGCCGCAGTCGTTGCGCGACCGACTCAGCCAGGTGCTTTCACGCGCGGCGCGGGCAGGTCTGTTCAGCGACACATTCGAGGCCTGGGGGGAGGGGTCCCGCACCGGGGGGGCTGGCGCTTCGAGCCGTAGGG
>JARFQS010000269.1 GCA_029287645.1 Thermoanaerobaculia bacterium
GATCGGTGGCATGTGTTACATGCCTTCTGCTGAAACAGCTCCTCTCCGGAGGCGACCACGGAGGGTCCCGAATCCCGTCCTGCCAGCCACATTTCATAGTCGGCCGGCTCCATGATGATGATGCTGCCTCGCATCATCGAATGCTCGGCGCCACAATACTCGGCGCAAAAGATGTGGAAGGTACCGGTCTTGTTCGCCTCGAACCAGACCGTTGTGTAGCGGCCTGGAAGTACATCCGACTTGACGCGGAAGGCGGGCACGAAGAACGAGTGGATGACATCTTCCGAAGTCATCGTCAATCGGATCGGCTGCCCCAAAGGAACGTGCAAGTCGTTGATCTCACGGTTGCCTTGCGGATGCTGGAACTTCCACATCCACTGCTTGGCGGTGACGAAGTACTCGACTGCATCACTGGGTGGCCTGAATGCCTCGACGAAGACCTTGGCTCCCCACGCGAACATGCCCAGCAGGATGACCAGAGGGATTACCGACCAGGTGATCTCCAACCACAACCCGGCCTTCTCGGGTCTCCCGACTTCGTCCGGGCTCCGCCTCCGAAACCGGACGGCGAAGTAGAGCATCAGCCCCGCGACCAGCAATCCGAAGAATGTGGAAATCCCCAGGAAGGTGAAGTAGAGGGCATCCACGTCACCGGCCAGGGTCGAGGCTTTTTCGGGGAACAGTGGGAAGTTCTTCCACATCGTCTCTATGCCTTCACTGTATGCAGGTGTCGTCGCTCTCGGCGCCACTGCCGAAGCAGGAACAGGCCGAGGAAGGCGATGGTGACAGCTGCTGCCAGGCGCAGGATGTTCATCGCCACGGCACTGTACTTTCCGGTGGTGGGATCGTAGTGGAAGCAATAGAGAAGCACCTGGTCCACCATCGACCCGATCTGGTTGTCGGCCGCCTCGATGAGACCGAGCCGGACATCACGCGGTGCGTATTCGACACCGTAGTAGTAGCGAGCCACTCGGCCCTCGGGAGTCACGGCCAGGATGCCTGCAGCGTGCGCGAATTGATCCTCTTCGGGCAGGTACACGTAGCGAAATCCGACGCTGCGAGCCAGCTCCTGGATCGCTTCGTTCTCTCCGGTCAGGAAGTGCCACCCGAGCTCGGTCTCAGGCCTGTCATAGCGCGCGAGGTAGGTCTGCTTCGCCGTCCGGGCCTGCTCGGACGTTTCATCGGGGTCGAAACTCACCACCAGCACCTCGAACTCCTTGCCCGGTTCGAACGCTAGAGCTCTAAGGCTGGTGATCATCCCATTGAGCACCATGGAGCAGAGCATGGGGCAGTCGTAGTAGACCAGTGCCAGGACCACGGGTCGTTCCCCGAAATACTTATCCAGTGTCGCCGGCTGCCCGTTCTCGTCCATGAACTGCAGATCCAGGGGTATCGGCTCTCCCAGGCGTTTATCGAATCCGACGTCGGCCAATGGGCCTGGGAGCCCCTCCTGGGCATGGCTGATAGAGGCCCCGATGAAGAGGCCAGCTACCGCCAGGGCGGTGAAGAGATAGGAGGTACGTCGCACCTCAGATTCCCGTCGAAGCTTCCTCGGGTGGGGCGGTGGCCGGCGGAGGGGTCGGAAGACCCTGCTCGACGATCAGATCCATGGCTCTGTCGATCGGTACGCGGACCAGGCCGTGGGTCTCGTCGACCCAGCCGTAGGTGGTCAACATCCTCTCCTCGTCGGCACGAAGATCAAGCAGCTGCTGTCTGGGGTCGACCTGTAGATTGGGCCCCGGTGGCCGGTGCTCGATGCGTGCTTCGGGCAGGACAGGTGGTGGAGGATCACTGGCCACCAGGCGGTCCTTGATGCCGAATCCGAGGGCCCACATCGCGACGATGGCGATCCCGATGATGAGAAGCAACCCCACCGTCGACCCGACGAGAAGTCGTACGTTCAGCTCGCCGTCGAGGGTCGGATCTTGGTCCGCCTTCCTCTGAGGCTGCTTGGATTCACTCATCGGCCAGCGCCTCCTCCAGGAAAGGATCTCTGATCGGTAGGAGTGGGCGCCGCTTCAACTGACCCGTGAACAGGGCGAACCAGATTCCTCCGATACCGATGACTGTGGTCACGTCGAGCCAGTGAAAGGCGAGGCCCTCATGGCCGAAAGAGGGTGCGGCCAACCAGTAGAGGTCGACGAAGCGCATGACGAGAACCAGAACCGCGACCCTCGATAGAAGCTTGGCGTTGCGCTTCAGATCCCGTGATAGCAGCAAGAGGAATGGCAGCAGGAAGTGGAACAGCGCCAGCACGACCGACACCCAGAGCCAGGCCCCGTGACTCCGTTCCAGGTACCAGCCCACTTCCTCTGGCAGGTTGGCCGAGTAGATGATGAGTAACTGCGAGATGGCGATGTAGGCCCAGATCATCACGAAGGCGAGCATCAGCTTGCCGTAGTCGTGGAAGTGGTGGGGTTTGAACAGGGCCTCCATCGGCTCGCGCTGCGAAAGATAGACCGCCATCACGATGAGAAACGCCAGGGCTGACAGGCCCTGCCCGACGATGAAGTACACCCCGAACAGGCTGGAGTACCAATGTGGGTCCAGCGACATGAGCCAGTCGACCGAGGCGAAGGTGGCCAGAAGGCAGTAGATGGCCAGGCCGGGCGCCGCGACGATCTTCATTCTCTGGAAGAGAGCGAGGTCGCCGGTCCGGTCCTGTCGGAGAGAGAGCCAGCTCAGGAGAAATGCGAACAGGGCCCAGATGGCGAGGTACAAGACCCCACGCAACGTGAAAGCAGTCGGATTCAAGTAGGCCGCCTTCTGCTGAATCAGGGGATCCTCGGCGGCTTCGGGCCGAGCCCAGGGGAAGATTGCCTGCATCCCCAGGAGGATCGGCACGAAGAGGATTGCCAGGGCTGGCAGAGTACGGGTAGCGGCCTCGAGGGTGCGGCGCACCATCAAGCCCCAACCCCCGCGCGTCAAGTGATGGAGCATGACAATGGCGAGGGAGCCCAACGCAATACCCAACCAGAAAAGCCATGCTACGAGGTAGGAGTGAAAGAACTGGGTGGGCTGTAGGGCAAAGCCAGCCAGACTGGCCGCCACCCCCAGGGCACCGAAGATCCATCCCAGGCGCTGAAGCCTGCCGAGGTCTGCCGGCGGCTCGTACGAGGCGACTGTCGAGTTGTCGTGTGAAGCGCTCATTTCTCCTCGGCCCCCGGATGTGCCTCGGGTCCCGCATCTGGGGAGGCTTCCAACTGCTGCTTCTCCTCTTCCGAGAGGCTGTCGACAGGGATGTTCTGGCTGAGCTGCAAAGCCGAGATGTAGGCGGCGATGGCCCATCGATCGTGTGTCGGGATCTGGGAAGCGTAGCTCGACATCTGGCCAAAGCCGTTGGAGATGACGTCGAAGAAGTATCCGACGGGGGTTTCACGAAGCCTTGGATCATGGAACGAGGCCGGTTGTTTGAAGCCTCGACGCACGATCATTCCCAGCCCGTCACCGGTCTGGCCGTGGCAGGGTGAGCAGAAGGCATCGAAGCGGGTTCGGCCTTGCTCGAGGAGCTCACGGTTCAGCTCGATGGGTAGCTCGGTGACGAATTCATCGGTCGCAGTGCGGCCGGTGTGGAAAGCGGTCTCTTCCTGAGGCATCTCTCGGGCGATCGTGCCTTCGACGAGCGGTCGCGAGGACATGCCGTTCTCGAAGAACGAGCTCTCCTCCAGAGGCTCGTACTTCACTTGATCGTGCATGTCCTGACGGCAGGCTCCGGTCACCAGAGCAACCACCAGCACGAGGAGTGCAGGCGTCGATTCAGCTCGCAACTTCCGATACCTCCTGCGGCGAGAGTCGGTTGAGGAACTCTTCCGTTGCCTGGCGGTCGTACTTCGGGTCCCACCGGCCGATGGCGAGGAAGTACCGATCTCGCGAAGCCAGTGCGAATCGTTCGACGTTGAACACGGGGTGGTACGGCATGGGCAGTTTGTTGAGCGCGAACATCCCGAGAACCGCCGTTCCGGCAGCCAGCAGGATCGTGCACTCGAACGTCACGGGATTGAACGCCACCCAGCTGTTGAGCGGCCGACCGCCGACGTTGATCGGATAGTTGATGGCCGAGGCCCAGAACTGCAGGAAGTAACCGCCGATCGCGCCGAGGATGCCGCCGATCAGTACCAGCATCGGCAGCTTCGAGCGGTGGTGCCCCAGGGCC
>JARFQS010000295.1 GCA_029287645.1 Thermoanaerobaculia bacterium
GCGTATCGAGTCGAGACGATCTCCTCGCGCGCTCGAGCGATCCGCTGGCGCAGCTCTTCCAGCTCCTTCGCCGGGTCTTCTGGCATCTTGGCGAAGGCTGGAACCGGCAGCGAGGACCGATGATTCCAATAGGTGTCGAACATGTCTGACACATCGTCGACCACCGGGCCGATCCCCAGAACGTCCAGATCTCCGAAGTTCACGTCTTCACGGGCACCGAAGTACTCATCGGCGATATTGCGGCCGCCGACGATCGTCACCTGGTTGTCGACCGTGAAGGACTTGTTGTGCATGCGGCGATTGATCCGCTTGAAGCTGGTGACACCATCACCCACGCGGCTCGATCGCCCCGCAAAGGGATTGAAGATCCGCACCTCGAAATTGGGATGCGAATCGAGGGCAGCCATCCCTGCGTCATAGCCTTGTGTCTGAATATCGTCGAGCAACAGGCGCACGCGAACACCGCGATCGGCAGCCTCGAGTAGTGCTCCGATAAACAGGGAGCCAACGTGGTCCGCGGTGATGAGGTAGTACTGGGCGTCGAGGCTGCGCTCGGCTCGCCTCGCCAACAACAGCCGAGCTGCCAGAGAGTCGATGGGGTCTGCCAGGAGGTGGAAGCCAGATCTGCCCGGATGCTCCTCTTCCGCTTTGGCGATTTGCCGCCCAAGGTGAGTGTCCACCGTATCTTCGAAGGCCGTGGTCACCGTCTTCGGATAGTCGAAGTCGACGCTGGCGCACCCGGTGGTGAGAGCCACCACGAGCGCCAAGACGAGCATCCGGGTCCTACGGTCTGAATGAAGTTGTCTCGACATTAGGTGTTCGACCCTCGCTTCGCTCCCGGTTTCTTCGTAGGAGCGCTCCTGACCCCTAGAGGCCGACTTCCGGTGTCGACGGCCTACGCTGGGAGCCTACCGTGAAAGGGACCTGGCGATCGCTGCTATGTGCCGCAGATCCGTTCCACAACAGCCGCCCAGGATGTTGATCCATGGCATCCGCTTTCGCAACTCGACGTACTGACTGGCGAGCTCTTCTGGATCCCCGGGATCGAGCGTCTCGCAGGCGTCGAGCTCCGCGTGACTGAGGCGCGACGCATTGCAGCGGA
The DNA here is from genome assembly GCA_029287645.1 of Thermoanaerobaculia bacterium. Classification (GTDB taxonomy): domain Bacteria; phylum Acidobacteriota; class Thermoanaerobaculia; order Multivoradales; family JAHEKO01; genus JAUVRX01. The sequence goes on from JARFQS010000295.1 coordinate 1,103, forward strand.
TTCCACGGACGCGTCGGGTCCAGCCATTGCCGTCCATCACGTGGAAGAAATGATCTGGATGGGCGCAGTTCACCACGAAGTAGGCAGCGGCGGAATCGGTCGCTTCGTCCACCAGCTCGATGGCCTCGCCCAGAGGCTGGCCTGTAGGCAGAGTCCCGTCTGTTTCCACCGTGAAGGAGATGACGACTGGCAGCCCTGCCGCTCGGGCAGCACGAACCAGACCGATGGCTTCATCTGCCTGCGTGTAGGTGGTGCCGGTCACCATGTCGACCTGTGTTTCGGCCAGCCAGGCGATCTGCTGGGCGTGGTAGTCCTCTGCCTCATGGGCCGCCACTTCGACATCGGGCGCATAGCTGTCGCCCCGCGGACCCATGATTCCATTCAGGACTATCGGTCGAGAGTTGGAGGAGTACTCGTCACGCAGCCCCGCAATGAACTCGATCGAGTCCTTGTTGGCAGCCCGCAGATCCGCCTCGTCGGCTCCAAGGTCATCGGCCCAGTGGCTGTGTGTCTTCCAGGTCTGGCTGTCGAGAATGAAGCCCACCTCTTGCTCTCCCGCCAGAGCCAGGAATTCACGAAAGTAGCCGGCCATCGCCTCCCGCCCGGAAGGATCGGCCAGTAGCGTATGGGCCGCGAACTCCCGAATCTCGATCCCGTGGTTGAAGATCAGGTCCGTCTCGATGCCTCCATCCGCGAGAAAGAAGCCTCCAGAGAGCTGTGGCAAAGCGTTGCGATAGCGACTCATAGGGGTGAACCTCCTCGACCCGTTGGCCTACCAGCCTGCAGCTGTGGGGCGACTCGTTGGGAAGACGGGACATTCTACACCGTTCCTGAAATGGGATCTCTACTCCCCAGGGCATCCAGGAGGTGAACCGCACCCGAGAGCCTCGTGTCGGACAGATGGCTGAAACTCTCGGCGTCGTGCTCTCGTCTTACAGCCCAAGCACCCCGATTTCTCAATGGTGGCATGTGGCTGCCAAGGAGGTTTCTCTTGTCTGGACGTTTCGCCCGAAACCGACTCGCTCGTGTCTCTGCACTCCTCTTCCTGACGAGCTGGCACGGAGCTTCGGCTCCTGCAGCAATGCAGCCTGAGTGGGTCGAGAAATGGTCCGAGGACCTCGATTTCGCGGCCGAGCAGCTCGAGGAGCGACACCCCGATGCCTTTCACTCCCTGAGTCGGCAAGATCTGAGGCAAGAGATCCTCCAGCTGACCGAGCGGCTGCCGGAGCTCGAGCATTACGAGGTTGCGGTGGAACTGGCCCGAATCGTCGCAAGGGTGGGGGACGGCCACACTCGCCTGACACTGCCCCTTGCTCCCGGCGTCGACTTCATGCAGGGACACAGCGAAACCCCAGAGCCGGCCCTTTCGGAGCTTCTGTTTCACCAGTATCCGATCCGGCTGGCCATCGACGCTGATGGGGTTTGGATCTATCAGGCCCAGGAGTCCCTCGAAGTACTCGTCGGGGGACGACTACTGGCCATCGACGGACGGCCGATCGAGGAGGTCATCGAAGCGGTGCAGCCCACCGTTCGTCGAGACAACGTGATGCAGGTCCTGCACCATCTCCCGATGCATCTGGTGCTGCCCGAAGTTCTTCATGCTCGTGGGGTAGTCCAGAGCGTCGATACGGCCACTTTCACCATCCAAACTCTCCAGGGCAAGCGGTCCTCAGTCGAGATCTCGCCTGTCCCAAAGGGTCATCAGGTGGCCTGGGTGGGCCTCTACGAGGCGACTCGATCTCCCGAACCTCTCTATCAGAGTCGAAGTGAGGAGAATTTCTGGTTTCGCTACCTGGAGGCCGAACAGGTCATCTACCTCCAGTTCAACACCGTCTACGACAAGCCGGAGGAGACGATTCGCCAGTTCTCCGAGCGCCTTCTGGAGTTCCTTGCCGGCCATCCGGTGAACGCGCTCGTGATCGATCTGCGCCACAACAGGGGAGGCAATCAGTCGCTGGCTCAGCCTCTGTTGCACGCCGTGCTGCGAAGCGAGCTCGACAAGGCTGGCTCTCTGTTCACCATCATCGGCAGAACCACTTTCTCAGCCGCGATGAACTTCTCCCTGGAGATGGAGAAGCACACCCAGACGCTGTTCGTGGGCGAGCCGACCGGCTCCAAGCCCAACCACTACGGCGACTCCCGCAAGGTGCAACTTCCCAACTCCAACCTGACGTTGAGGATTTCCAGCCTCTATTGGCAGTGGAGTCCAAGAGACGATCGACCTTGGATCGCACCCCACATCGAGGTCCCGCCTTCGCGACAGGCTGCTCTCCAGGGTACGGATCCGGCGCTGGAGACAATCCTGGAAATCGTCGTCCCCTCTGACCACGCCAACAAAGTTGCAGGTAGCTGGGAGGGCAACCTGCCACCCGCCAGCTACGGCCGCGACTCGGTCCTTCAGATCGAGCGAAAGGGCAGCTCACTCCAAGCCGCAGTAACGATCCCGGCATTCGATCTGGAGAGCGGAGAGGTCCAGAACCCGAGATGGGAGCCGCCCGGAATCACCTTCGAGATTCCGGTTGGGGAAGAGACGATTGCCTTCAAGGGTCGAGTCGTTGGAAGGTGGATGGTCGGCGAGGGCGAGCTGGGAAGCGTGCGCTATCCGTTCCTCCTCATCGCGACACCCTAGCTCAGTCACCTGTACCCGGTTTCAGGTGTAATCTCTCAGTAGGACGGGTGTCAGAACTCCCGCCGCAAACGAGAGAATAGGTCCACCGCCATGCCTTCCGTCTCTCCTCCGAAGCTACCGCCATTCCTCGCCGAGGAGCTCCCGCAAGAGCGAAGGGCTTACAAGCTCGAATCGGGGCCCGACCGGGGAAAGACCCTTCACTTCATCGATCATGGGAACCCCGAGGGCATTCCCGTAATCCTGCAGCACGGCAATCCGACCTGGTGCTTTCTCTGGCGGAAGGTGATCGCCCGGCTGGATCCCGAGCGTTTTCGGTGCCTCGCGCCCGATCTGCTCGGATTCGGGCTTTCGAGTACCTTGCCGCGGGTGTCGGATCACACCCTGGAGCGTCACCTTCAGGCGATGCGAGAGTGGGCCGAGTCCTTGAAGCTGACAAGAGAAGCCATCCTCGTCGGCCAGGACTGGGGGGGACCGTTGGCCATCGGCGCGGGCATGGCGCTGCCAAAGGTGAATGGAATCGTCCTGGGGAACACCTCTGTCCTCGTGCCCAAGCGTCCGTTGGGGACTTCGTTCCACAAGTTCGCCCGCACACCGGCGGTGAGTGACCTCGTCTTCCGGCTGGGCGGCTTTCCACAGAACATTCTCGGGCGGGTGCAAGGCGATCCTGTGTCGATCTCCGGGAATGTGGCTCGTGCCTACCGATGGCCCCTGCGCCTTGGGCGACGAGCGGGCCCCCTCGCCCTGGCGCGCATGGTCCCCTCCAGTCCCGATCATCCCAGCGTTGCGCCTCTGCGCGAGATAGAGGCTTGGGCCCGGGCTTTCGACGGTCCAATCGCCCTGGTCTGGGGTGAGCGGGACCCCATCCTCGGTCGGGCCCTCGAGAAGCATGTCGAGGCCTTCCCCCAGGCATCTGTCAGCCGCACCCAGGCCGGCCACTTCCTTCAGGAAGAAGTGCCCGACGAGATCGTCCTGGCCATCGAGAAGGTGGCGGACCGGGCTCTCGAGACTGGTTCCTGAGCAATAAGCCCGACGGCTGGCTTCTGGTTCCCGTGACTGGGACCCGAGTAGGAGCGCCAGCACCCGCTGGCCATGACATCTCGAGGCGCTGTGGATTGGCCTTAGAATTGCGACAGCTGCTCGACGATCACCATGGAGTCGAGAGGATGGCTCTACAACCCACGAGAAGGAGGTCCCCATGAAGACCGCTGAACAGCTGCAAGAAGAGATTCCTTTCCTCGATGTGAGCCTGTTCGATCTCGGCGAGACACCCATCACAGTGGGGACGGTGGTCATCATGGTCGCTGTTCTGCTGGCAGCTCTGCTGGTGTCCTGGTTGGTGACCCGCACCATCAGGAAGGCATTCAAGTTCCGTGGTGTCGAGGACGAGGGAACCGTCGGCGTTGTCACGCGACTGACTCACTACCTGATCCTGGGCGCTGGCCTCTTTGTCGCGCTACGTGTCGCGGGGATCGATCTCTCGGCCCTCTTCGCGGCAGGTGCCATCTTTGCTGTCGCCCTGGGCTTTGCGATGCAGAACATCACGGCGAACTTCGTCTCTGGAGTGATTCTGCTGTCGGAGCGTGCCATCAAGCCTGGAGACGTGCTCAACGTCGAAGGCAAGCTGGTACGGGTCCGGGACATGGGAATACGGGCGACGATCGTTCGCACCCTCGACGACGAAGACCTGATCATTCCGAACTCGGTGCTGGTTCAGTCGACCGTCACGAATCACACCTTTCGGGACAACATGATGCGACTTCGCGTTCCCGTCGGCGTCATCTACGGCTCGGACATGCGGCTCGTGCAGCAAGTGCTTCACGACACTGCCGAGAAGATACCCTGGCGCTCTACCGAGAAGAAGCCCGTGGTTCTGCTCGTTGATTTCGGCAACTCCTCGGTGGACTTCGAGGTCTCGGTATGGATCGAGGATCCGTGGAAGAGCCGCTGGGGTCGCTCGGACCTACGGCAGGCGATCTGGTGGGCTCTGAAGGACGCCGGCATTACGATCGCCTTCCCGCAGCTCGATCTGCACCTCGATGAGCCGGTGGTAGAGTCACTGCAAAGACTCCGGGCCACAGCATGAGCCGAAGAAGATCACAAGGTCGTCCCGCAACGGACAGAAGGAGCGGCCTGGATCGTCTCGCTCAGTCGGTCGGCAGAGCCCCAGGGGTGCTGTCGATCGAGCCGCACTGGCCGCAGCCGGCCCTGCGGGTGATGGCCTATCGACCCGACGAGTTCATCGAGGAAGAAGTACAGGTCGACCAGCTACCTCGGTACCTCGAAAGCTGGCCCGTGGTGTGGGTCAACGTCGACGGCCTGGGAGATGCCGGGATCTTGACCCGCTTGGGCGAGATCTTCTCGCTGCACAGACTAGCTCTCGAAGACGTCGTCAACCTCGGCCAACGGCCCAAGGTCGAGGCCTACGACGAGGATCTCTTCATCATTGCGCGAACACCGGATACCGCCACTGGACCCAGTGAGCAGCTGACCCTGCTCTTGGGCTCCGGCTTCGTGCTCTCCTTCCAGGAACGAGCCGGCGACAATTTCGAAGCGGTTCGGGAACGAATCCGCCACGGCAAGGGGAAGATCCGCAAGAGCGGACCGGATTACCTTGCCTACGCACTGCTCGATGC
>JARFQS010000365.1 GCA_029287645.1 Thermoanaerobaculia bacterium
GGAAAGGACGGTGAGTGAAGCCTCCGACGGCTTCTCTGTGAGGGTGGCTACGAGAACGGCAGTCGAGCTCAAGTGCTCAACTCCTCGCGAGGTCTCAGCTCGAGAATCGTTGCAGGAGCAGTGCTCCGTTGGAACCTCCGAAGCCGAACGAGTTCGTCAGACCTATCTCGAACTCCGTTGGCCTGGCCGTCCCAGGAACGAAGTCCAGGTCGCAGTCTTCGCTCGGGTGCTCCAGATTGATGGTAGGGGGCAGGGTCTGATGGTGGATGGCCAGAGCCAGAACTCCGGTCTCCAAACCGCCTGCAGCTCCCAGGAGGTGCCCTGTGCACGACTTCGTCGAGGAAACGGCCAGTCGGTAGGCATGGTCCCCGAAGACGTCTTTGATCGCCTGCACCTCGGCCGCGTCTCCCAGCTCGGTCGAAGTGCCGTGGGCGTTGATGTAGCCCACTTTCGAGGGCTCCAGCTCGGCGTCCGCCAGCACAGAACGCATCACGTCGGCTGCCCCTACTCCGTCGGGCTGTGGAGCCGAGATGTGGTAGGCATCACCGCTCATTCCATACCCAATGATCTCGGCGTAGATCGGCGCCTGTCTGGCAAGAGCGTGCGACAGCTCTTCCAGGATCAGGATGCCGGACCCTTCACTCATGACGAATCCATCCCGATCGCGATCCCACGGACGCGAGGCCGACTCCGGCTCGTCATTGCGCGTCGAGAGGGCACGCATGGCACAGAAGCCCGCCACGCTCAGAGGCGTCACCACTCCTTCCGTGCCGCCGGCGATCATGGCGTCCGCATGACCGTACTGAATCTCCCGATAGGCATCGCCGATGGCATGCAATCCTGATGTACAAGCCGTGCACGGTGCTGAGTTCGGACCACGGGCCCCGTACCGGATCGAGACCTGGCCGGCTGCCATGTTGACGATGAGCCCCGGTATGAAGAACGGCGTGACGCGACCCGGCCCCTTCTCGACAAGTCTTTTGTGGGTGCGCTCGATCAGGGGAAGGCCGCCGATCCCGGAGCCTATGATGACTCCGACCCGAGTGGCATTCGCCTCGTCGATCTGCAGGCCGGAGTCCTCCATGGCCCCCTCGGCCGCGGCCAGGGCCAGGTGGATGAACCGATCGCCCTTCTTGAGGTCCTTCTTCTCGATGTACTTCAGGGGATCGAAGTCCGACACCTCGCCCGCGATGCGGCTCGGGTAGTCGGAGGCATCGAATCGGGTGATGGGACCCACCCCACTGCGGCCCTCGAGGAGGCCCTCCCACGTGACCGTCGTTCCCACCCCGATGGGTGAGACCAGGCCGACGCCCGTTACGACGACACGACGAGGAGAATCAAGCCTCATCGTGATCGCACAGCCGGTTCGGGTACAACAGCAGGACGCCCATCACGAGATCGCGCGATCAACCCTGGTGCTGCTCGATGTAGCTGATGGCCTCCTTGACGCGGCCGATCTTCTCGGCGTCTTCGTCGGGGATCTCGATACCGAACTCCTCCTCGAAGGCCATGACCAGCTCGACGATGTCGAGGGAATCGGCGCCCAGATCCTCCGTAAAGCTGGCATCCGCCGTGACCTCGTCACCATCCACACCCAGCTGCTCCACAATGATGCTCTTCACTTTTTCACTTACCGACATGATTCAAACTCTCCTGTGCAAAGTTCGAGTTCGTGCGATTCTAAGAGATTCTTCACTTCAGATATATAGGCCACCCGAAACATTGAGCACGTGACCCGTAACGTATCCCGCTTCTTCACTCGCCAGGAAGGCGACAGCCCAGGCCACGTCGTCGACCGAGCCGAGCCGCTTCAACGGGATCACTCCGACCAACTCCTCGCGGTGTTTCTCGGGGATCCTGTCCGTCATCGCGGTTCCGATGAACCCAGGAGCCACGACGTTGACCGTCACGTTACGACTGGCCAGCTCCCGCGCCAGGGACTTGCTGAAGCCCACCAGACCCGCTTTGGCTGCGGCGTAGTTCGCCTGGCCGGCATTTCCCATCAGCCCGACCACGGAGGAGATGGAGATGATCCTCCCCCAACGCCGCCGCATCATGCCGCGACTGACGGCGCGAGCCGTGGCGAAGGCTCCCGTGAGGTTCACACGCAGGACATCCTCCCAGGCCTCGAGACTCATGCGAGCCAGCAACCCGTCTTCCGTGATCCCTGCGTTGTTCACCAGGATGTCTACCTCGGAAAAGGATTCCGGAAGCTCACCCAGCTTTTCGGCGACTGTTTCGGGTGCGGCCAGGTCGAGCTCCAGGGGGTGGACCTCCACTCCTTCTGCTGCCAGCTCGGCGGAAAGCGATTGCAGCTTGTCGATGCTGCGGGCGGCGGCAATGACCTTGGCACCCTGGGCTCCGAGCACTCTGACGATGGCCTCGCCGATTCCCTGGGAAGCTCCGGTTACAAGAGCCGTCCTACCTTCGAGTCGCATTGCTGTCATATTGTTTCACCCAGGATATCGAGCAGCTTCTCCGTGCCGGATGCCTTGTCGAGGCTCACGGCCTTGGCTGTGGGAGCGATCCTACGAATCAGCCCCGTCAATACGGTTCCCGGCCCCACTTCGACGAACAGATCAACCCCACCGTGCTCCACCATCCAAGCTATCGATTCCACCCACCGGACCGGACCGTCCACCTGGCGCTCGAGAGCATCGCGGGCTGCCGATCCGCTGGAGATGGGCAGGGCGTCGATATTGCAGACCACCGGCACCTTCGGGTCCTGGAAGTCCACGGCGTCGAGGTAGGGCTCCAGCCCTTGCCTCGCAGGTCTCATGAGCGGGGAGTGAAACGGCGCCGATACCGGGAGCATCATAGCCCGCCTGGCACCGTGCTCTTTGGCCAGACCGATCGCTCTCTCCACCGCCGGTCGATCACCCGCCACCACGATCTGCGTCGGCGCGTTGAGGTTCGCAACGCTGCAGATCTCCTCACCCGCGGCCTCGGCTGCTATCTCCTCCACCGTCTCGGCTTCCAGCCCGAGGACAGCTGCCATGGCTCCCTGCCCGACGGGAACAGCATCCTGCATCAATTCGCCCCGTCGTCGGACGAGTTGCACGGCATCTTCGAACGTCAGGCTCCCGGCGGCAACATGGGCCGAATACTCTCCGAGGCTGTGTCCGGCCATCAGCACCGGCTCGACCGGGAGATCCGATATCGCCTCGAGAATTGCGACAGACGTCGTCAGGATGGCGGGTTGCGTATTGGCCGTCAGCTGCAGATCCTCCGCCGGACCGGTCAGACACATCTGCTTCAGGGGCTCCCCTAGAGCCTGGTCAGCCCGATCGAAGACCTCCTCGATCTGCGGGTGGGACTCGATCCAGGAGCTGCCCATGCCAACAGCCTGTGAGCCCTGGCCTGGAAATACGAAGGCGACACGTCGGATGTCGGTTTCACTCATGGCGGTAGCTTCGAGCCGGGTATCGATTGGATGCGCATCACGCGACCGATCGAAGCCCAGGGCTAGGTAGCCGGCACCTCCTCTACCTCCCGGGACTGCAGCAGTCGCTCTTCCCTGCTGTGCAGCTCGGCAACTCGATCGCGGATCTTGTTGTGCAGGTCGGCGTCGCAGAATTCCACGGCGCGCCGGATCGAATTCCGAATGGCGCGCGGATTGGAGCGACCATGCCCGATGAAGCACCCCGCTTTGACACCCAACAACGGAGCGGCCCCGTACTCCCTGTAGTCGACTCTTCGACGAAAGCTCTCGAAGGCCGGGCGGGCCAAGCTGTATCCGACGCGAGATCGCCACGACTTCGCCAGCTCATCCTTCATCATGCCCGACATCAATCCGGCCAGCGATTCCGCGCTCTTCAGCAGGACGTTACCGACAAACCCGTCACACACGATGACATCGACGGAGCCCCGAAAGACGTCGCGGCCCTCCACGTTGCCCACGAAATTGAAGCCGGTCGCCTTCATCTCCTGGAACACGGCTTTCGTCAGGTCACTGCCCTTGCTGTCTTCCTCCCCGATCGACATCAGACCGACTCGCGGTGAGGCGGTTCCGAGGATCTCCTGGGCATAGAAATGGCCCATGACCGCAAACTGTCGCAGGTGCTCCGGTTTGCTATCGATATTGGCGCCTACGTCCAACACCACCGTGCCGCCGCGGGGGCTCGGAAACACAGTTGCCAGGGCCGGACGGTCGACGCCTCTGATGGACCCGATCACGGTCTTCGCCACGATCAGGGAGGCACCGGTGTTGCCGGCCGAGACCATCGCCTGGGCTCGCCCCTCCTTGACCAGCTCTCCGCAAATGCGGATCGAGGAGCGCTTCTTTCTGCGCAGTGGCGTGACCGGGGGCTCGTCCATGCCCACGACCTCTTCCG
>JARFQS010000423.1 GCA_029287645.1 Thermoanaerobaculia bacterium
GCTCCGGACCGCCGCGGCAAGATGATCTCGCTGGCCACGGAGGCCGATCGCACCCTGTTCTTCGACTTCCTGCCCCTGGATCTGGGCTCGATCCGTGGCTTCACGACACGATTCCATCTGTACACGGTCCCAGGACAGGTCTTCTATGACGCCAGCAGGAAGCTGATCCTGAAGGGGGTGGATGGGGTCGTCTTCGTGGCGGACAGCCAGACAGATCGAATGGAGGCGAATGTCGAGTCGATCCGAAATCTCGAGTTGAACCTACAGGAGCATGGATTCGATCTCATGAACATCCCTTATGCTCTGCAGTTCAACAAGAGGGATCTACCCAACATCATGCCCGTCGACGAGATGTACCGAATGCTGAACTACAAACGCGAACCCACCTTTGCCGGTATCGCTCCACAGGGTACGGGCGTCTTCGAGACGCTCAAGTCGGTCGCCAAACAGATACTGGTCGAGTTGCGGAAGAAGTAAGAGCGCACAACCACTAGGGAGACAGATGGCGAAGCGTTGGAAGAAACAGGAGATCACCTACCTCAAACGGTATGCCGAGAAGAAACACGTTGCCGAATTGGCGGAGCGGTTTCGGACCAATAACGACGAAGTCTCGAAGAAGCTGACTGAGCTGGGGCTCGAGGCGAAGGACAGCGCTTCTGTCAGGGCACTCCCGCCAGACCCTCAACTCGGGATCTTCGAGAAGGGTCTCAAGGCTCTTCATAAGAACAATTATCAAGAAGCCGCAAAGTTCTTCAAGAAGATCCTGGACGAGACGGGCGAAAGCGATCTGGCGCAAAGGTCTCGGCGCTACCTTGGAGTTTGTCGCCAGAACATGGCGAAGGCAGGGGCGCGGTCCAAGGATCCGTTCCTGCTGGCAGTCTACGAAAGCAACCGGGGCAACTACGACGAGGCACTGGCACTGTGCAGCCGGGGTGGTCGGCAGAGCAAGGATGAGCGCTTCGCCTACCTTGCAGCCTCTGTGTACAGTTTGACGGGAGATCTCGAGAAGGCCGAGAAGTTCCTGGCCCTTTCCATCGAGCTCAATCCCAAGAACCGAATCCATGCCTACCACGACTCGGACTTCGAAGCCCTTCGAGACAGCTCAGAGCACAGACATCTCTTCGACTGACCGAGCTGCCTCCGAAGCTCCGACGAGCGCCATTGTCACAATCGGTGGTGGTAGCGGCCTGTCGGTGCTGTTGCGTGGTCTCAAGGTCTGGGTCGGAGGTCCGATCCGGGAGCTCACGGCTGTCGTGACGGTCAGCGACGACGGCGGCTCGTCCGGACGGCTGAGGCGCGAATTCGGCATTCTGCCACCGGGCGACATCAGAAGCTGCATCGTCGCGTTGGCGGACGACGAGGACCTTCTGGCGCGTCTGTTCCAGTATCGCTTCGACGAAGGTGAGGGGCTCTCTGGCCACTCTTTCGGCAACCTCTTCCTGACGGCCCTGGCCGGCATCACCGGCGATTTCTACGAGGCGATCCTCACTGCGGAAGCAGTGCTCTCCGTGCGGGGTCGAATTTTGCCTGCCACCTTGAGTGATCTCAGACTTCATGCGAAGGGACTGTCCGGCCGAACCTACGAGGGAGAGTCTGCCGTGGGAGGGTCCGGCGAGCCCTTGCAGGAAATACTTTTGGAACCGGAAGCACCCCCGGGCTTCGGTCCTGCCATCGAGGCGATTCGGCAGGCCGACCTCGTAGTCCTGGGTCCCGGATCGCTGTACACGTCGGTCATTGCCAATCTCCTGATCCCCGACATCGATGCGGCGATTCGGGAGAGTCGAGGCAAGGTCGTCCTACCCCTGAATCTCATGACTCAGTCTGGGGAAACCGAAGGAATGAGCGCGCTCGACCATCTGGACGCTATCGAGCGCTACCTCGGGTCCGGAGCCATAGACACCGTTGTCGTCAACACCGCGAGGTTGCCGAAAGAGAGCCTGCCGGCCTACAGAGAGGAAGGGTCCGAGCCAGTGATGGTGGACGATGAGGCGTTCCGGCAACGAGGTATCGAGGTTGTCGGCGATGACCTGCTGGCCGAGGGCAAGCTGATACGCCACGACCGCTTCAAGCTGGCTCGTGCCATCCTGTCGGTCTTGAAGCCCGAAGACGCGGCCGAGGTAGATGCGGGTGTGAAGTTGGCCGAGTGAGCGTCGGTGGGCTTCGCGGCGGGGCGAGGGCCCGAGCCTCGGGGGTCCACGGCAGAACAGGCACAACGAGAAAGGAGTGCAGGTGACGAATCCATTACCCCTGTCGGCGGTGATTCTGGCGGCAGGCAAGGGCACTCGCTTACGGTCGACCCTTCCCAAGGTGCTTCATTCCGTCGCAGGCAAGCCGATGTTGGAGTGGGTGCTGCAGGCGGCGAGAGTCGCTGGATGCGAGCACATCTATGTCGTGGTGGGCCACGGGGCGGAGCAGGTGCAGGACGAGATCAGTGCCGACGACGTCACCTGGGTGCTGCAGCTAGAACAACTGGGAACAGGCCACGCCCTGTTGCAGGTGAAGGACCATTTGAAGTCCGCAACGACGCTCCTTGTGCTCTCGGGAGACGTACCCCTGGTGACGCCAGAAACGCTGGATCGCCTGGCGGTCGCGGCACGATCGAACTGGGGCTCCATGGTCATCGCCGAGATGGAGGAGCCGGGCTCCCTGGGCAGAGTGGTGGCCTCACAGAACGGTAACCTGGAGCGCATTGTAGAGGTTGCGGACGCCACTGCCGAAGAGCTGGAGAATCCGTGGATCAACGCCGGTATCTACGCCCTGCCAGCTCCTGGAATCTTCGATTTCCTTTGCGACCTGAAGCCTGACAACGCTAAACAGGAGCTCTATCTCACAGATGCCCTCACAGCTGCTGCAGATGACGGAAAGAGCCTGGCGATGGTGGCGCTGGAGGAGGCGGAAGAGGCCTTTGGGGTCAACGATCGCCTGGACCTGGCCCGCGTGCATGGTGTGTTGCTGCGCCGCAAGGCGGAGTCGTTGATGAAGGAGGGTGTGTCGATACTCGACCCGAGTCACGTGGTGATCGAAGCGGACGTGGAGGTGGGGAGGGACTCGGTGCTTCACCCAGGAGTCTCCCTGACAGGTAGAACCAGGCTGGGAGAAGGGTGCATCGTCCATCAGGGCGCCTGGTTGAGGGATGCTCGGCTCGGCGATGGAGTGCTGGTGCAGCCTTACAGTGTGCTCGAGGAGGTCGAAGTCGGCGATGCGTGCCAGATCGGTCCCTTCGCGAGGATGCGGCCTGGAGCCGTGATGAAGGAGAGGGCGAAAATCGGCAACTTCGTCGAGGTCAAGAACTCCGAGCTCGGCGCAGGGGTGAAAGCGAATCACCTCGCCTATGTGGGTGACGCTACGGTGGGTGAGAACTCCAATTTGGGTGCGGGGACCATTACCTGCAACTACGACGGTTTAGGGAAGCACCCAACCGAGATCGGCAAGGATGTGTTTGTCGGGAGCGACACCATGTTCGTTGCACCTGTTCGTGTGGGCGACGGTGCCATGACGGCCGCCGGTTCCGTGATTACCAAGGATGTACCAGCAGGAGCGCTGGCGATCGAACGATCCGAGCAGAAGAACATCGAGGGCTATGGCCAACGGAAGCTCGAGCGGCGCAAGGCCAGAAAGAAGTAAACTTCATCTCTCATGTGCGGAATCGTCGGCTATATAGGTCAGCGTGAGGTCGTGCCCGTGCTCCTGTCGGGTCTCCAGAGCCTCGCCTATCGGGGGTATGACTCGGCCGGTGTCGTCGTGGTTCGTGACAACGAGCTGGAGGCGGTCAAAGCCGAAGGTAAATTGGAGCGGCTGGTCGAGAAGTTGGAAGGCCAGTCCCTGGGAGGCTCCTACGGACTGGGCCACACTCGTTGGGCCACCCATGGGGTGCCATCGGAGCGCAACGCGCATCCGGTCACGGACACGAAAGGGCGTCTGGCGCTCATCCACAACGGCATCATCGAGAACTTCCTCCCTCTCAAGAACCGCCTGCTCGAAGAAGGTTGGGATTTTACCTCCGACACCGATACGGAGGTCGTCGCCAACCTCATCAGCTCGCACCTGAAGGGAGATCTGAGGGCCGCCACGCAAGAGGCTCTGACCGAGCTGGAGGGCATGTACGCCTTTGCGGCCGTTTCGACCACCTCCGGGGAGACCGAAATCGTCGCTGCCCGGCAAGGGCCGCCGTTGGTCATCGGGTTGGGCGAAGACGAGTACTTCCTGGCTTCGGATCCGGCAGCGCTGCTGACCTACACGAAGAACGTGATCTTCCTCGAGAACGGTGACCTGTGCCGATTGACCGGCTCGGGCCCGGAGATCTGGGACGAGGCTGGCGAAAAAGTCGAGCGGCGGACGGTACGGCTGACCTGGGACCCGATCCAGTCGGAGAAGGGTGGCTTCAAGCACTTCATGCTCAAGGAGATCCACGAGCAGGCCCAGGCGATCCAGGACACCTTCGCCGGGCGAGTGGACTTCGCAAGCAACACAGTCGGATTCGACGACTTCTCGATGACTGCTGACGAGGCGACCGCGATTCAGCGGGTCCAGATTCTGGCCTGTGGCACCTCGTGGCATTCGGGCCTGGTCGGCAAGTTCATGATCGAAGAGCTGGCCCGAATTCCGGTCGAGGTGGACTACGGGTCCGAGTATCGGTACCGGGATCCGGTGGTCGGGGACGGAGTACTCGCGCTCGGAATCTCCCAGTCGGGCGAGACGGCCGATACTCTTTCGGCCATGGAGGCCGCCAGGGACCGGGGCGCCAAGCTCCTGGCGATCTGTAATGTGCCGGGTAGTCAGGCCACCCGGATCAGCGATGGTGTGATCTATACGCATGCTGGTCCCG
>JARFQS010000497.1 GCA_029287645.1 Thermoanaerobaculia bacterium
GACGAAATCACCAACGTCACCACCCTCGTTGTGGGCGATGGGGCCCTCGTGAGTTGGGTCCACACCCCGTCATTCGGCAACGACCCGATCTACGCCACCCGGGTCAATGGAGACGGCGCCTTCGTCTGGGGGCCGCCCATCGCCGAACTCTGCATCCTGCCGACCCACTCATCCCGTCTCGTGGGGGTCATGGGATCGGAGGGCTTCGCCGCCTATGCCTGGAGCGACGGCGATCCCGGTGACATCTACGCCGCCAACCTCAACGGCGATGGGAGCCTGGGCTACACAGCTCTGGTGTTCAGTGACGGCTTCGAATCCGGCGACATGTCGGCTTGGTCTGACGCGGTGCCTTAGAAAAGTCGACCGCTGCCGCGAGCCCTCGATCGAAGGTCCCGATCTCGTCGACGCCAGGGCGACGGCAGACGGCCAGGTGGATGAGGTCGCGGGCGCCGAGATGGGGCCGGCTTCCCGCAATCAAGCGCGCCGCCCGAACATCCTCGACCTCGATGGGGTGAACTGTGGGGATGCACGACTCTGCGAGGGTGAGTGCTGCGTCGAGGGTCTCCCAACGATCAACCGGGATGGAGGCGTGGAGAAACTCCTGCAAGACCTCAGGCCAACGGAAGAGGTGGTTGGAGATGCTCGATCACAGCCTTCTCCACCGGTAACCGGTAATTGCCGGTGCGGCATCTCAAGCGAGCCAACGCCTGGACCGGCATCGCCCACCAGCGCGGCCGGCTCCACCCGAGCTGGGAGAAGAATCCAGCCATCCGCACCCGTTGGACATCGGCATCGCTCACCCAGGGACTCGAAGTCGTGACATAGTCGAACCGTGACCACTCGTCGAGAGTCTTGGGCAGCTTGAAACCCTCCGCCGCAACATCATTGAAGAGCTTCGAGCCCGGGTAGGGCTTGAAGAAGAAGAAGGGGGTCGTGTTCTTCCAGTTCATGGATTTGAGGCGGCGTGCCAACCGCAGCGATGCCTCCACGTCGGCGGGTTGCTCACCTGGAATTCCGAAGATGAAAGGATAGGTCGCGGCGATGTCGTGCTTCTGAGAATACCGAGCCACCGTTTCGATCTGGTTCAGTGTGATGTCTTTGCCCAGACGTTCGAGCATGCGTGACGACCCGGCCTCCACACCGATCAGGAGCTTGCGAAGACCGGAGCGTGCGAGCAAGAGAAAGTCATCGTCGGTCAGCCTCGCCCCTTGATCGGCGCGCATGGTCGCCGCCCATGAGAATCGAGAACCACGCTCGATGAGTCTTGTGGCAAGATCGACGGTCCATCGACGGCTCGAGAAAAAGGTCTCGTCCTGAAAGTTGACATCCTCGATCCCAAATCGGAAGGCGAGCTCCGCAAGCTCCTCCACAACCCGGTCCAACGGAATCGCCGACCGTTGGCGTTTGAAGACCGCCGGGTCGGCGCAGAAACGACATCGGTAGTGACAGCCGACGGAAGTCACATAGTCGAGTTGGCGCCTTTTCTTCCTGGCGAAGTAGCGCTCCACTGGAAGCAGTGAGTAATCCGCAGCGGGAAGCTCTCCGTACGGTACAAGGGGTCGGGCGTCCGTCATTCTCGGTTCGCCGTCCACCCTCAGCGCGATCCCCGCAACTCCGGCGACGCCCCACCCGTCGAGATAGCACTCGACAAGCTCTCTCAGGGTGGCTTCGCCCTGACCGCATACCACAACATCGACGCATTCGGCCTCGGCCAGAACTTCAAGAGGGAAAAGCGACGGGTGCCAGCCTCCCCAGATGACGGGGAGCTCGGGGCGCCGCGCCTTGACCTCGCGGCTGACCCGCAGGGCGTCCTCGATGGGCGCACCGGTGAGGACGCTGACACCGAAACAGACCGCTTCGTCGAGGTGGGGCTCGACAACAGCCACGGGGTCCGCATCGAGACGTCCATCGATGATGATCGGCTGCACGCGATCGCGATTCACCGCCGAGGCCACCGCCAAAGGGCCGAGCGGCATGGTGAAAAACAGACACCGCGGTTGGTAGAGCAGCAGTTTGGGCTTCAATGAGTCTCCGGACAGCGCCTCATCTTCCCGTAACCCAGCATCCAAGTCCACCCGGCAAAGTCCGGTCGGGCCTTCCCGATGAGCGCCGAACACAACAACAATGCGCCGCCCGGACCGAAGGCGGTCGGGTCGGCTAAGGACGCCGCCGTCGCCATCGATGATGCCGTGGAGACGGTTGGCGAGCCCGTCGAAGAAGCCATGGAAATCCCTCCCTTCAGACCGCGGGCTCACGCCCTCCGCCGCTTTGAAATCGCGGACTCAGATTCGTACTCTCCGTCGCGGGGAATCGGCTTATCTCCGGATTCAGTACAGCGTCCTCTCCTCGCCATAGTCGGCAATGAGCTGCTTGGCGCGTTTGAGGATCCGGTTCCTGCGCTCCCAGAGGCTCCCGCGCTGGTCCTTGTGCAGCCACGGCTTGAACAGCTCGTTCAGCTCCTTCTTGTCGAGCGTTTCGAGAGCCCGGATGAGGCGTCGTGACAGACGAGACGAGTAGAGTCCGGTCAGAAGGTCGGGGTCGGCATCGAAGGCCATGGAGGAGTCGACCTTGTGGATTCGAAGGCTCTCATCGACGACCAGATTCCGAAGATCCGAGTAGTCGAGATCGGCGATGAGCTGCTGAAAGAGCTCAATCTCGCGCAGCTGCCCCTTGTACCGCTTTGGGTCGGAAGGCTGCAACCCTTTCTCACGCCGCTCCGCCTCGGTCATCGAGCCCTCCACCCAGAAACACAGCGAGCCCGTCTTCGAGCCGATCTTCCGCTCGACGCACGGCGGGACGATGTCGAGCCCGAGGAGACGATCGAGCTCGTAGGCGGCGATCTCGTGCCGGTACGAGTCACGAGCCTGCTGAACCTCGCGGCCGTCGGAGAAGCGAAACTCCGGGTACCGCGTGTCCTCATGCTTGAACACCGCGCGGAGGGTCCGGCTGCCGTCGGTGAGCGTGACCCGAACGGGGCCGGTGAGGGCCGCCTCGTCAAAGCTCTCGGGCTCTCCGACAACTTCGGCATGGGTCAGGAAATCCACCGCCTGCTCGCCCCTCAATGGCACACCGACCACCGTGCCCGACTCGGCGAGCTCGCCCGCACCGGCACCTGCTACCGACAAAAGAACGCACAACGTCACCCCGACCAGATTGTCCATGGAGCCCTTCCTTGAGGAGCAGGGTATCAGCTCCCGCGAATCCGTCAGTTCTGTTGGCCCTGCCGCTCAGAGTGAGTGCTCTCCGGATGCAGCCATGCCCAAAGGGACTACCGTGATGTCATCGTCCAGCGGGTAGCTCTTGCGTCCCGGGTAGACCACCCAGAGGTGGTCGAGAGCGAGATCCGGATTTTCATGGTGAATTGTCTTATGGGAGCCACTGGCCAAGTGTGAGTAGCTCTGATTGCGGCGGTTGACATCCTGCATGCCGGGCGGGGGATTGGTCAATTGGCTGGGTACACGCTGCCATCACCGCCAGGTAGCCTTTCTGCGATACCATTGGCGGGCTGGAAATCGCAGACAATGAAAGACCTCATCGGTCAAACGCTTGGACATTACGTCATCGTCGAGCACCTCGGCGGGGGTGGGATGGGCGTGGTCTACAAGGCCGAGGACACCAGGCTCGGACGCACGGTGGCTTTGAAGTTCCTGCCGTCGGAGTGGAGTCGGGACCCGGACGCAAGGGAGCGATTCTTGCGAGAGGCGAGAGCAGCTTCGGCCCTCGAAGACTCTCGTGCCTGCACCATCTTCGACATCGACGAGACCGATGACGGACAGCTCTTTATCGCCATGGCGTACTACGAGGGCGAGTCGCTCAAGAAGAGGCTTGAACGCGGGCAGCTCTCGATCGGGCGGGCCGTGGATATCGCGATCCAAACCGCCGAGGGACTCGAGAGCGCCCACTCGGCCGAGATCTTCCACCGCGACATCAAGCCCGCGAACCTCATGCTCACCGGGCATGACGAGGTCGTCATCGTCGACTTTGGCCTTGCCAAGCTGGCCGGCGATCTGACGCTCACCAAACCGGGTTCCTCGCTCGGCACGCCGCTCTACATGTCGCCGGAACAGTCACGAGGCGACCGGATCGACCGGAGGACAGACCTCTGGTCGCTGGGGGTGGTCCTCCACGAAATGCTGACCGGAAGGCCCCCGTTCGTGGGGGAGAACCACGCCGCGGTTGCCAGGGCGATTCTGGATGATGAGCCCGCCCCGATGAGCGACCTGCGCCCGGAAGCACCGGGCGAACTCGGTGAGATCGTCGCCAGGGCTCTTGCCAAGGACCCGAACAGCCGATACCAGAGTGCAGGCGAGCTTCTGACGGACCTCCGCCACCTCAGAAAGCAGATCGCGGAAGTGGAGGACGTCACCCTGTCGACTCCATCGCAGCCATCGCTGCGTCGAAAACCCCGGCTGCCGGTATTTCTTGCTGTGGGAGTTGTCATCATCGGTGTCATCGCAGCGCTCTGGATCGCGAGATCAACCGGCGTGCAGGAGGAAGTCGACAGACTTCCACCTCGTATCGTTGTCCTCCCCTTCGAGAACCTCGGTCCACCCGAAGACGAGTACTTCGCCGACGGCATCACCGAGGAGATCACCAGCCGGCTCGCTGCCGTCAGCGGTCTCCAGGTGATCTCACGCACGAGCGCGATGTACTACAAGGACCGCCAAGTCCCACTTCGTCAGATCGGTGAGGAGCTCGACGTCGAGTACGCGCTGGAGGGAACCATCCGTTGGGACCGAGCAGGAAAAGGTCCCGGACGTGTGCGGATCACTCCGCAGCTCATTCGGGTGGCCAACGACTCCCACCTGTGGAGCGATCGATACGATCGGGTGTTGGACGAGATCTTTGTGGTCCAATCCGACATTTCCGAGCGCGTCATCTCTGAGCTCGAGGTGGCGCTGTTCGATCATGAGCGGAACCATGTCACCGCGCTTCCAACAACCAATGTGGAGGCCTACCAGGCATACCTCCTCGGAAACCGATACATCCAGACCCACGAGGAAGGCGGGTGGAGAGATTCCATCGATATGCTGGAGAGTTCGGTCGAGCTGGACCCGGAGTTTGCGGTGGCCCATGCGGCACTGAGCAGAGCGCACTCAATGACGTATCACTACAGGCTCGACTTCACACCTGAACGCCTCGAGAAAGCAAAGGCCTCGGCAGATCGTGCGCTGGCTCTCCAGCCAGATCTCCCCGAGGCGCATCTTGCTCTGGGCTGGTATTTCTACTTCGGATTTCGAGAATACGACCGGGCATTGGAAGAGTTCGAGAGGGCCGCGGAGACACTGCCCAAAGACGAAGCGGTTCTGGAGGGTCTTCATGCCACCCGTCGACGCCAGGGGCGCTGGGACGAGGCGCTGGATGCTCTCGACCAACTGCTGGTCTTGAGTCCGCAAAGCTACCATCTGGCACTCAACGCAGCGTATACCCACCTCATGCTCCGCAACTACGGGCGAGCCGAAGTAGAGTTTCGACGAGCTCTGGCCCTGGAGCCGGATCTGGCCGGGCCGTACCACGGTTTGGCTTTGCTCTACGTGCTTTGGGATGAGTCTACCGAGAGAGCGCGGCAGATTCTGGAGTTGGCGCCAGATCAAAGCCGCCCGATGATTCAGGTCTTTGCATTCATGCTCGACCGTATTGACCGGGATCCGGAATCAGCTATGGAAAGAGTTCTCGGCGCAGACATTGATGTCATCGAGGTTCAGAGTTACTACTGGCCCGCCGAGCTGCTGGAATGCGTTTGCCTCTCCGATCTGGGGCGCGATCAGCCGGCCAGGGCAGCCTGTGAATCAGCCATCAGCCGTCTCGAGCGAGAGGTCGCGCTTCGGTCATGGGATCGTCGGTTGTACAACGCGCTGGGTTATGCCTACGCGGTCGTCGGAAGAAACCAGGATGCGGTGGAGGCCGTCGAGCATGCGGCCCGGCTCATGCCCATTTCAGAAGATGCAGCTGACGGCCCGGAGCAGGCCATAGAGACGGCCATCATTTTCACAAGAGCCGGCCGACATGACAGAGCGCTGGATCTTGTCGAGGAGCTGCTGTCGATACCATCGTTCTTGTCGGTCGGTCTCCTCCGCCTCGATCCCGTCTGGGACCCCCTCCGCGACCACCCGCGCTTCCAGGCGCTGCTGGAGGAGTACGGGGAGGAGTGAAAGCACACCGGAGCAACAGGAATTCGTTCCCAGAAGGGAGACGTCATGAGCTGCACTTGGCAAACGCGAGTCTGCAGCGTCGTCGGCTGCGTGATCTTGGCGATGACGCTCGCATCGGCGCCGGCGGGTGGAGCGACGGAACCGACGGTCTGCGATGGTGAGACGGGCCATGCCTACCGTTTGTGCCGCGCCTACTGCGAAAAGCTCGACTGCGACTGGGATCCGGAGGCTCCGCGGAAGCAGTGCGACAGGCTCAGCTCCCGGTACTCGGCCCTGACCGGAGAGGTGGCGCCGCCCTGTGAGAGGATCTCCCTGGGCTGCGTCGTCGGCGATTCGGCAGAGTCGCCGCCGTTCCCGTTCGACGTGGGCGATGGAAACGATTACGGAGAACGCGTGCTCGACCTCACGGTGCCGAGGCAGTGCGAGTGCGACGGGTCGGACTGCTCGCCGTGCCCTGTGGTGGTCGGTTTCCACGGCTACGGCGAGAACGGCAGCTCCTGGAAGTGGCGCCTGGATCCCAAGGGTCGCGTGGCCGGCTTCATCAGTCTCTACCCGACGGGGGATCGGACCCCGTCCACCTACGACCCGACGGGCAGCTCGCCCAATTGGGCGGTGCCTTCATGCCAGGACCCGACCGACGGTTGTCTGGGAAACCAGTGGGGGACGAAGTGCGACTGGTGTGGCGACATCGACGAGGATGACGCCGTCAGCACGAAGAGGGAGATCGACTTCACCAGGGCCATCGTGAAGTGGACCATGGATCACCACTGCGTCGATCCGGGACAGCTCTTCGCGACCGGGTACTCCAACGGAGCGCTGTGGACCTATCAGCTGGCGATGAACCCCGCTACATCGAACCTGTTCAAGGCCTTCGTACCTGTGGACGGAGTGGATCAAGCCGGCATCGATGATCACATGAGGTGGATCAGCGCACCGGTGGACGGGCACTCTCCATGGGTGCTGCACGTCAACGAGATCTACGACAACTTCGAGCCGTACGACGGCCGACCCTACACCGAACCCGTCGCCCCCTGGAACCCGGTCTGGATCTACCCGCCGGTTCTGCAGGTCCTGGCTCGGTTCCAGGGGAACCCGGCCTACGCCGGGTGTGGTTTCGGCGAGGGCGACGTCGGCGACCGGTACGGCCCTTTCGCCGCGGGTGGAGTGGTTCCGGAGGGCTATCGCAAACTCGACGGCCCGAGTTCCCTGGAGGGGGAGGGGCAGAGGAAGTTCCACTGCTTCACCCGGGACGAGGGAGATGACACTTGCCACAAGCTGACCGTCTGCCTGTGGGACAGTGGTCCGCCGGGCGACGACCTCGAAGACCCGCACGCCCGAGCGGGGAGAGAGTGGCACGGTGGCACCGATCCCGGGACCGGCGGCACCAAACCCATGGACATCATGTGGCGCTTCATGCAGCGTGCGGTCGGCGTTCCCTACTGATCAGAGCGAGTACTCACCGGATGCGGCCATACCCAGCGGGATGACGGTGATGTCGTCGTCCAGTGGGTAGCTCTTGCTTCCCGGGTAGACGACCCAAAGATGGTCGAGAGCGAGGTCAGACAACGCAGTGCGCATGGACCTCCGGCGGCGTGGGGCGTCGGAGTACTTGATCTCGAAGCCGTGCCGCCGGCCTCCGACGGTGACCATGAGGTCAAGCTCGGCTCCGTTGTGGGTCGCCCAGAAATACGCTTCTCGGGTGTTCAGCCGATCCAGGATCTGTTCGATGGCGAACCCCTCCCACGAGGCTCCGAGCTTGGGATGTCCTGTCTCTTATA
>JARFQS010000522.1 GCA_029287645.1 Thermoanaerobaculia bacterium
CCCCTGACCCGGCGAAACAGCTGGCCGCCGGCAAAGGGTCGGTTGACGATCACGGCGATCCCCCGATCGGCCAGGACATCCAAAACCCGTTCTTCGGCCTCCGGCTCCGACAGAGAGTAGTTCAGCTGCACGAAGTCCAGCTCTCGCGACTTGGCGAGCCGCTCGATGTCGGCGTATGCCGAGGAGACGTAGTGGGTGATCCCAACGTAGCGGACCCGGCCAGCCGCCTTCCATTCGGTGAGGGTATCCAGATGAGTTTCTGCATCGACGAGGTTGTGGACCTGCATCAGGTCGAGGGTCTCGACCCCCAGTAGCTCGAGCGAGCGACTCATCTCCTCGATGCCGGCCTTTCGACCAGATGTCCAGACCTTGGTGGCCAGAAACAGACGATCCCGAAGTCCCAACTCGGTCACCAGACGACCCACGACCTCCTCGGCCCGTCCGTACATCGGTGACGAGTCGATGACTTTGGCCCCCCGCTCGGCGAAGCGGGCCAGGACCTGTCGACGCAAATCGATTTCCGCAGCCGAGTCGCCGACGTCGAAGGCTTGCCAGGTCCCCAGACCGACGACCGGCAGCTCTTCACCGGTCGAAGGGATAGGTCGCCTCACGAATGCAGGCGCCGCACGAGCGTCCCCACGGCCAAGCGAGGCGGCCAGACCTGCGCCGGCCATCAGGCCCATGGCTTGACGGCGCGAAAAGGATCTTCCCAGGCCGGGAGATCCCTCCAAGTCAGCGCCCTCGTGCACGGGCCCGGACTTGATCCTTGCCTCGTCATTCATTTCTCGCCGTTACTCACCAGGCGGACGGTAGGACACGCTCTTCCTGCAAGCCTCGTCCATTTCCTCGGCCGTAATCAGGGGTATCGTCGCCATGCCGGCACCGCCGGCTGCATTGACGGCCAGGCTGAGGGCAACCGCCGTGACGGAATCGGGCACATCGACGATCACGTACGCATCGTCCTCACCGAAGCAGTAGTAGAACGACTCGAGGCTCCCACCCATTTGCTCGAGCATCTTGGCCACCGTGGCCTTGCGGCTCGAACCGCCTTCCTCGATGAGGCCCTGTGCCCCTTCGACGCTGTACGACACCTTGACCATGTACTTCCCCATGACAGACCTCCAGACCGATTGCAGAGTTGAAGTTGAGGCAGATACTACCGCAGACGCGTGGATCCAACCTCATCCCTGCCTCACTGCCCCATCCTTGGTTGCCTCTCCAGGCTGGCTGTAACATTGGGGCGCCGTGCCCAAACTGATCGGTAGATCCCTGCCGAATCCGACGGAGGTCGCCATGTCTCTATCCAGACTTCGATCGCTCTTCCTCGTTGCTCCTTCAGGCCGAGTTCTCCTCACCCTTGGAATCCTCGTAGCTCTCCTGTTCTTTTCGGTCCCGGCCGAGATCTCCGCCCAGGAGACCGAAGCTCCGGCCGAGCCATCCACCGAGCAACCGGCTGAGAAGCCTACCGAGATACCTCTTGAACCTTCTTCTGGCTCCGGGACCTCGAAGATCCTGGCCGACATCATGGAGAACAAGGGTGTCTCCGCGGAGAAGTTACGTCAGCTCCATATCCCGGACGAGTTGATACGCACGGTTTCTTCCGAGCAACAAGCAGACGTGAAGTTCATGAATCGGCATATCACCCGATTCCGGGCTCAGATCATGGGGAGCGTGCCCGAGGCCAGGGCACAGGACGCCAACGAGCGTATCGAAAGGCAATTCGAGATCCGCCGGGTCGAGCCGGTGGACTCGATCTACTTCCCTCAGGGAGTCCTGATCCGCGTCAATGAGAAGACCATGTTCGCGATCTCGACTGCCGACTTGGATCTGGTGGCGGGCGAGACCCTGGAGAGCCGCGCCGAAGAGGCGATGGCGAATCTCGAGAAAGCGATCAAGGAAGCCGAAGCCCTCCGCTCACCGGAAGAGCTTGCCCGTAGCGTCGGTTGGGCCGTGCTTATCACCCTGGTCTATGCGGTTTGGATCTGGTTCCTCAAGAAGCTCGGGAGGCTGCTACGAAAGAGGGTCATGCAGGCCACGGCAGGGACACTGAAGAAATCGGTCGCCGGAATGATTGCCAAGGAAAGCGACCAGATGGTCAAGATCATCAAGTACGCAGGCCAGGTGGCTCGCGTTATTGGGTTCCTTCTGTTTCTCTTTTCCTCGTACCTTTGGCTCACCGCAGTCCTCACGCGCTTTCCCTATACACGACCGTGGGGAGAGGCGCTCGGAGGCTACCTCCTGGGGGTTCTAACCTGGATCGTGAGCGGCGTCCTCGCTGCGATCCCGGGGCTCTTCATCATCGTGGTGATCTACTACCTGACCCGAGCCCTCTCCCGCATGATGACGGCCTCGTTCGACGCGATCGAGGAGGGGCGGCTGGAGGTTCCGGGGTTGGACGCCGAAGTCGCCCAGCCGACCAAGAAGCTGGCGGTGGTGGCTCTTTGGCTGCTGGCCGTCGTGGTGGCCTATCCCTATTTTCCAGGTAGTGGCACCGATGCCTTCAAGGGTTTGAGCGTCTTCGTGGGACTCGTCGTCTCTCTCGGCTCGACCGGAGTCGTCAACCAGGCGATGAGCGGCTTCATGCTGATGTACTCGCGGGCCCTACGGGTCGGGGACTGGGTGCACATGGGTGAAGTCGAGGGTGAGGTCTTACAACTGGGGATGCTGTCGACGAAAGTCAGGACCCGGGATGGTGAAGAGGTGACCGTGCCGAATGCGGTGGTGATTTCGAAGGAGACCATCAACTACAGCCGATTCGCTGAAGAAGGTGTCATGATCCATACGGTCGTCACCATCGGCTATGACACTCCCTGGCGGCAGGTCCATGCCATGTTGGAGCAGGCCGCTGCCATGACCCCGGGCCTGCGCCAGGACTCACCGCCCTTCGTCCTGCAGACAGGGCTGTCGGATTGGTACCCCGAGTACACGCTGAAAGCCGTCATCGACAATCCTCCGGATCGCCCCA
>JARFQS010000568.1 GCA_029287645.1 Thermoanaerobaculia bacterium
ATGTGTATAAGAGACAGGTGGTAGGAGAGATTCACCCTGGTCGGCCCTTCCGCCGGCCAGCGCTCGCCGCTCGAATTCTTCAGTCGGGTCAGGATCTCGAACTCCTCGCCGGCGACGGCCGTCTCCGGGACAACGGGATCGCCCCACTCGAGACCATAGAGATCACGCGCCAGGTTCTGATCCGTACCCAAGAGCTGTAATTCCGCACCGACGTAGAAGTCGTTGACTGGGAACTTCGTCTCCGCATTCTGTGCGGCGTTGGGTACGAAGCCGGTTCGCGTCTCGACCAGGAGGCGGTAGGCGTAGATCGTTCCCTCCAACTGGTCGTGCAGAACCTTGTCCGGCCCCTGCGGCTCGAACCGAACTCGCTGCGTCGACTCCGTCGGCGGATCCGAGGCGAACACGATCGACCGGGTGGTACCGCCGAACTTCAGAGACACCAGGTTGTCGGGGGCGAGGCTCTTCACCCAAATCGTGAAGCCGCCGTCGAGCTTCTCCGAGCTGTAGACCCAGAGCTCGACAGGCGTGGCGCCATGAATCCAGAGGCCGTCCTCCTTCGCCTCGAACACGTCGCGCCGGCCCTGAATCCACAGACCCGAAACGACCACCCCGTCATAGCCGGGCAACTTCCTGCGAAACGTCAGCTCCAAGGGGAAGTGACGAAGGGGTGGATTTCGGACGTGAGCCTGCAGCGTCGGCTCCGGCACCGGGGCACCGAACGGTGTGAAGACTATCGGTCCCAGAAGGAGACCGCCGACGGCATAGGTTGCACCCAGCAGCCAGGTGGGCCTGATCCCGGTCACCAGAAAGAGAAACGCGGGGTAGACATTGACGAAGTACCGATTCCCCACGAAGCCACCGCCGCCATGCCAGTTGAACGGAATCCAGATGAGGAAGAAGCCGGCAACCCCCACCAAGGAGAGCAGAATCGACCATCGCACGACCGTCTTGCCCCGATGTAGCAAGAACAACAACAAACTGAGGGCCGCGAATGGCATGTACGGCAGCAGCCCAGTGTGACGACCCCAGAAGAAGTAACCCAGATTGAGACGCAGCTCGGAGAAGTTGATGTCGGGAATGCGCAGGAGCCAATACCAGGAATTGGTTGTCTGCTCCTCAGCTGCGGGCGGCCGGTGCACCGGTTGCACCGGCATCTGCGAGGGATCGAAGACCGGGACTCCCATTCGCTCGACACCGAGATAGGCGCTGGGGTGGCCGGTGAGCGCGATCGAAAGACCGCCGACCAGTCCCAGGACCAGCAGGCCTGTGACCGCGAAGATCACGATGTTGCGCCACTGGCGACGGAGCCCCCAGGCAACCAGAGGTCCCAGGGCGACCGCAGCCAGCATTGGCTTGTTGTACGCCGCCAGGGCCAGCAAGGCGGCTGCAAGCGAGGCTCGAGCTCCAGGACCCGCCAGCCATCGACGCAAGGCTCTGAAACGGCCGCTCACGAACTCCGGCGGATCCACCGGATGCAGCGCGAAGTACAGACATCCCATGATACCGGCCATGTTGAAGATCTCGGGGTGCAGCCAGAAGACATACGCGAACGCGGTGCTCAACAGAAAGAACCCGGCCGAGAAGAGTGCCGCCAGGGGGACGGAGTTGAATCGACTCAAGTAGGCGGTGCCCATCCAGATCATCGCCATCAGGAGAAACATGTTCAGAGCCACCATGCCGTTGGCACCGAAGACCCCGACCAGGGGGGCGGCCATCAGAGAGTAGATATAGGGCTTGCCGAAGAACGTGGTTTCCCACCCGTCGTCAGTCATCAAGATCAGATTGAAAGTCGACAGGTAGGGATACTCGTCGAACAAACGCCCCAGATCGCCCAGATCGCACTGCAGATCCCGATCGTGGGCCAGGCTCTGGGCCATCAGGTAGTAGGCCGGCTCATCGGCCTTGAACGTCATGGGTAGTCCGGGCTTTCCCACCGCCAGCGTGAAGAGCACCAGGAACAGGGCCAGGCAGGCCAGGGCCAGTCGAGTCATACCAGACATGGTGTCAGGGGCAGTCTAGCTCAGTTGATGTAGCCGAGAGCCTTCAGAGCCTCTTCCATACGTTCGTCCAGCACCGCCTCGCTCGCCGTGAGTCGACTCTCCTCCGCGCGGCGTTTGGAGATCAGAGACGCCAGGTAGGATGCCAGGATCGGCCGGTCCTTCATCCTGTTGCGCTTCTCACCGGGGTCCTCGGCCAGGTTGAAGAGGTTCGTCCAGGCAATCTCACCCTTCGACAGGTTCTGCACCAGCTTCCAGTCCTCCTCGATGACACTGACGTTGGGCAAGCCGTCCAAGTGCAGAAACGAGAAAGCGGGTCTGGGTGGCTCTTCCATGGCTGTTTCCGTGCCGGTGACCCAAGGTAGAAAGGATCTTCCCTCCAGGAAGTCGGGTGCTTCCAGGCCCAGGTAGTCGAGCAGCGTGGGCAGCAGGTCGATGTGCTGCACCCTCTGCTCGACCCGGACCCCCTGTCCCCGATCGGGAAATCGGATCAGCAGCGGCACGTGCAGATTCTCCACGAAGAGATTCCGGCCATGCTGCCAGTTACCGTGATCCTGGAACTCCTCACCATGATCCGAGAGCAAGATGATCAGGGTGTCCTCGTAGACGGAGTGCTCTTTCAGCATCTCGAGGAGATCCCCGAAGGTGGAATCGTTGTAGGCGATCTCGCCGTCGTACAGATCCAGGAGGTGACCCAGGATCCGTTCCTGCTGCTCCGGCTGCAGTGTCTTCCAGGTCTTGAGCCCCGGAGGCCGCTTCAGAGTGAGGTCGTCGTTCGACTCGCTGGCGAACTGGTACTTGAAGCCCTCGGGAGGGCCGTAGGGAGCATGTGGGTCGACTGCGTGCAGATAGAGAAAGAACGGACGGTCCCCGTCGTACGATCGCAGCCACTTGTCGACCTGCGCGTTGATGCGGTGGGACTTGCCCTTCGTCCACATCGCATTGAAGTCCTCGAAGCCCTGTGAGAAGCCGAAGGTGGGAAAAATGTTCTGATTCTTGGCGAAGGCGACGGTCGCGTAGCCCTGTCTCTTATACACATCTCCGAGCCCACGAGACGAACAATTCC
>JARFQS010000573.1 GCA_029287645.1 Thermoanaerobaculia bacterium
GTCGAGGCCGGGGGCAACTTCTATGTCACGGCAACCGACCCAGCAGGCCCCTGGTCGGATCCGGTCTGGCTACCCGAAGTCGACGGGATCGATCCCTCGCTCTTCTTCGACAACGATGGTCGTGTGTTCGTAACCAACAACGGAGGGCCCGACTACGAGCCGCTCTATGAAGGGCACCGTGCGATATGGATCCAGGAGCTGGACCTCGCGACCAGCAAGATGGTTGGCCCACGCAAGCTCATCGTCGACGGTGGCGTCGATCTGTCGACCGAACCGATCTGGGTCGAGGCTCCCCATCTGTTCAAGGTCGAAGACTGGTACTACCTCATCGCGGCAGAGGGAGGCACGGAGTTCTTCCACTCCGAGGTCGTCTTCCGCAGTCGGGAACCCCTCGGCCCGTATGAGCCGGGACCGATCAATCCGATCCTGACCCAGAGGACACTGGACCCGGATCGCCCATTTCCGGTGATCGCGACCGGCCACGCCGATTTCGTGCAGACGCCTGGGGGCGACTGGTGGGCGGTCTTTCTCGCTTGCCGGCCCTACGAGGACACCCTCTACAACACGGGCCGCGAGACCTTCCTGCACCCGGTCACCTGGGAAGACGGCTGGCCGATGATCCTCGATCCGAGCCTGCCGGTGCCTCTTGCGCTGCCGGCGCCGGACCTGCCACCAGGGCAACCAGCTCCTACGCCGCTTACGGGAAACTTCACCTGGCGCGACGAGTTCGACAGTCCCGAGCTCGCCTTTGTCTGGAATTCACTCCGCGGACCCTCGGACACCTGGGTGGATCTCGAGTCCAGCCCCGGGGTTGTGACACTCATCGCATCGAGCGAACAACTCAGCGGCACCTCGACCCCGACCTTCCTAGCCCGGCGGCAGCAACACGCTAGCTTCTCGGCCTCGACTTCTCTTCGCTTGCCACTGCCCGAGGGTATCTCTGCCGGAATTGCCGCCTTTCAGAACGAGAGCCACCATTTCTACTTTGGCGTCCGACGAACGAGCGACCAGTGGTCGATCTTCCTCGAACGCGCCGCGGGTGATAGTCCCTCATCGATGGCTCAGCAGGCTTTGAGTCCCGGCGAGGCGGACCGCATTGAGCTGCGCATCGAAGCCGAAGGGCGCCCCTACAGCTTCTCCTATCGTCTGGGCACAGGAGACTGGGTAACGCTGGCCGAGGGAGTCGACGGCTCGATCCTGAGCACCGAGGTCGCCAAGGGCTTTGTCGGATCGTACGTGGGACTGCATACCCGCGTCGAGTAGCAGCAACGGCACTCCGTGCTGAGGGTTGGGAGGCCAAGCCTGTATGCTCGAGCTTTATTTCGGAGGACAAGAGCATGGGGATCTTTCAGCTCACACTGGTCGTGGCGACTTTGCTGTGTTCCCTGGTGGCAGGGTTCGTGTTCGCGTTTGCCGTGGTGGTGATGCCCGGTATCAGCAACCTGGGTGACGGGGAGTTTCTTCGAGCGTTTCAGGTCATAGACCGCGTGATCCAGAAGAACCAGCCCCTCTTCATGCTGGTCTGGATCGGTTCGGTAGTCGCCTTACTGGCTGCGGCTGCGCTTGGCTTCGGACAGTTGGACGGAACCGGGCGGGTGCTCATCATCACGGCGGTGCTCGTCTATCTTCTCGGCGTTCAGCTACCGACCGCCACCATCAACATTCCGTTGAACAACACCGTGCAAGCTCTCGAGATCGACATGGCGGACGATACGGCGTGGCAGGCGGCCCGTGAGAACTTCGAATCACGATGGAACTACTGGAACACGATGAGGACAGTCATGGCGTGCTTGGTCTCTGTCCTGCTCATCTTGCTGCTACTTAGACTTTGAAGAGAACAGACTCCCAAACGCAACCAGTCTGGAGTTCCTGCGTAAGTTAGAGGGTCAACTTGCAGGGAGAATCGACGATGCGTTTGAGAATCGGCTTACTGATCGGTCTGAGTATCGCTCTCGTGAGCACCGCCCATGGCTCCGCCTCCGGGTCGGAGTTTCGACGAACTTCCAGCGGCACGCTGCCCGACCAGGATTTCGGGCTCGCCGTCCTGTGGGATCGAGAGTTGGGGTCCGGCTACTCCAGCGTCTCCATCGCCGAGGGCAGGGCCGTGACCATGTTCACGACTGAAGGCGTCGACGTCGTGGCGGCGTTTGACCCCAAAGGCGGCGAAGAGATCTGGCGCTTCGAGCTCGGCGAGATGTACAAGGGACACGACGGATCCGATGACGGCCCGCTCAGCACGCCCTCGATCTCAGACGATCGAGTGATTGTTCTCGGACCCCGCGGGGTATTGGTGGCCTTGGATCTCGACGACGGCTCCGAAATCTGGCGCCGGGAGCTCGATGAGTCGAACTCCACCCCGCCGGTTTACGGCTACAGCACCTCTCCGGTGACTTTCGCCGAGCTAGTGATCCTGGCTACTGGTGGCGACGGCCACGCAGTCACGGCCTTCGATCGCGCGACTGGAGAAACCCGCTGGAGTGCGGGCGACGATTCGGTTACCTACCAGACGCCTCTGATCTTCGACCTCGGTGGTCAACCGATGCTTGTCTTGGTGACCGACCACCTGCTCCAAGGATTCGATCCCCAGACAGGTGAGAGGCGCTTCCAGCTTCGGCACACCGAAGGCGATCAGACCGAAGAGACTTCGCATGTGATTCCCGTTGACGATCAGAGCTTCGTGGTCAACTACCAGAGTGGCTCCAGGAAGTACCGGCTGACGGACGACGGCCTCGAAGAGGTCTGGCAGAGTCGTGCCTTTGGCAACACCCTGGCCATACCGGTTCTCTTCGATGGTCACCTTTATGGCTTCACGGGTCGCTTCATGACCTGTGCCGACGCCGCCACCGGAGATATCGTTTGGCGTTCGCGACCGCCGATGGGTCGTGGCATTTCTCTCGTCGACGACAAGCTGGCTGTCCTCGCCGGCTCTGGCGATCTGGTCCTGGTCGAGCCCACTCCCGAGGGCTATGTCGAGATCACCCGCACTCCGGTTTTCGAGCGTGAGGACTACGCCGTCGCCACCTTCTCCGACGATGTCTTCTTCTTGCGCAATCTCGAGCACATGGCCGCCGTCGGGATCGACACGGCTCGAGCCCCTGAGCTCGCCACTATCGACCCCTCAGAATTCCTCCTGGGAGAGCTGGGCCAATGGGCGATGTCGGTCGAGGAAATGCCGGAGAGCCAGCGTCAAGCGGCGGTCGACTCCCGCTTTGCGGGCGTCGACACCAGTCCTCTTTTCGAGGATGGTGGTCTGGCCCACTTCTTCTGGCGGGGCGAGGCCGAAGACGTCGGTCTGGAAGGCACCGAGGTCGCTCCCGACGCGGAAAATGGCCTGTACAATCTGCCGGGTACCGATCTGTTCTTGCGCAGCGCAGAGCTAGATCCCATGGCGCAGTACACCTACGCCCTGACCGTCGATTTCGAGCAGCCGATTCCCGACCCGCTGAATCCGTACTCGGTCGACAATGGCTTCAACGTGGTGTCAGAGGTCCGGATGCCCGATTGGCCCACCTCGCCCCATATCGAGCCGCCTGCCGAGGCTGCTCCTCGAGGCGAGCTCGACACCTTCTCTTTCCGCTCCGAGCTCCTCGGCAATACCCGCCAGATCCAGGTCTGGCGCCCACCGGTCTACGATGGCGACCCCGAGCAGCGCTTTCCGGTTCTCGTGGTCAATCACGGGGACAATCTACTGCGCGGTGGTCTGATGCAGCACACGCTCGACAATCTCGTCGGCAAATCGGTCGCGCCGCTGATTGCGGTCTTTGTCCCGCGAGTTGCCCCTCCCGAATACGGTGGGCCCCAGGTCGACGACTACATCCGCTTCCTGATCGAAGAGCTGCTCCCCCACATCGACTACCAC
>JARFQS010000018.1 GCA_029287645.1 Thermoanaerobaculia bacterium
CGAGACCGGTCTCCCTACCGTGGTAGACGTGCAGGTCGGAGCCGCAGATCGCCGTCAGCTGGGTTCGAACGATGGCATCGCGTGGGTCTACAACGATCGGATCCGGAACCGACTGGAGCCGAACCTGCTCAATGCCTTGAAACGTCAGTCCTCGCATGGTGCGTCGAATCTCCCAAACAGCGCGAGCTTGTACTATTTGCCCAGTCTACGGCGATGAGCAGCGCCATGCCATTCCAGGGAGATTCAGGTCGGGCTCTTGGACGTGTCGGAGCTGGTGGAGTTGCCGCTGGGCCGCCGCTTGCGCCCGCCTCGGCGCGAGCGTCCGCGCCCTCCTCGGCGCCTTCTACTAGAGCTCGGTTTTTCAGAGGGACCCTGCTCCGCGCCACTCTTCACGGCCTCGCTGGAAGGCGCCTGTGAATCTGCCTTGGGTTTCGCCTCTTGCTTGGCGGTCGAGGGCGCCTCCTGGCTCGAAGCTGGCTTGCTCGTGCCCTTGGAGGGTCGTCTCCGTCGGCGTCTCGACGACGTCTTCTTCGCACCGGACGAAGGGTCTTTCGGTGAGGCGGCGTCTTCGATGCTCAACGAGGCTCGAT
The DNA here is from genome assembly GCA_029287645.1 of Thermoanaerobaculia bacterium. Classification (GTDB taxonomy): domain Bacteria; phylum Acidobacteriota; class Thermoanaerobaculia; order Multivoradales; family JAHEKO01; genus JAUVRX01. The sequence continues at coordinate 591 of JARFQS010000018.1, forward strand.
CCGTCACCTTCGATGCGCGGGGTGTTTTCGGCCTTCGTGTACCGGTCCTGGTGGACTCGATCCAGTCGATCTCCTGCTCGGAGCGGTGCAGGCGGTTGGAGGCGATGATCTCGACCTTGCAGCCGAACTCATCCTCCAGCTCGTTGATCTCCCGACGTCGCTTGTTCTGCACCGAATCCGCCAACTCGGGATGCAGGGAGATGCGCACCGTGCCGGTGAAACCGGAGGCGGCTCTGGCTTCGATCTTCCTCAGAATCCTGAGGCCGACCATCTCCGCGCTGGCAATGCGTCCCGTTCCCGTGCAGGTGGGGCAGGCGCGATGGGTGCGCAGGTGAAGAGCCTGCTGAATTCGTTGACGATTCACCTCGAGCAGGCCATTGGGGCTGATGCGACCCACCGTGAACCGCGCTTTGTCACTCTTCATCGCATCTCGGAGGGCCTTTTCTACCGCCTTGCGGTTCTTCCAGGCCTGCATGTCGATGAAGTCGACGACGATGAGGCCGCCGATATCCCGCAGTCGCAGCTGCCGGGCGACTTCGGCCGCCGCCTCGAGATCCGTACTGAGGGCCGTCTCCTCCTGGCTGGCCGCGCGCGTCGATCTGCGGGAGTTGACATCGATGGCGACGAGGGCTTCTGTTCGGTCGATGACGATCGAGCCGCCGCTGGGTAGCCCCACCTGCCGGTCGTAGATTCTCTCGATCTGGGGCTCGAGCTCGAAGCGAGCGAAGAGCGGCGTCCTTTCTGAGTAACGCACCAGGCGGGTCTTGGTCCTCGGCATGAAGGCTCGCATGTACTGCTGAGTCTTCTCGTAGGCGGCATCGTCGTCGATCAAGACTTCCTGGATCGAGCTGTCGAGATAGTCCCGGAGAGTCCGCAGGATGATGTCCTGATCACTGTAGAGGAGTTGAATCCCTTTGCCCTTTCGGGCCTCGGCTCCCACGCTCTTCCATAGGCGCAGCAACGCGTTCATGTCCCGGTTCAGAGCTGTCTTGTTCTGGTCCAGGGCGTTTGTGCGGACGATGATCCCCGCCCCGGACGGCCGGTTCAGCTTGGCGACCTGATCCTTGAGACGCTTGCGGGTCTCGTCGTCCTCGACCTTTCTCGAGACGCCCTGGGTATCGTCGAAGGGGGTGAGCACGAGGTACCGACCGGCGAGGCTCAGGTTGGTCGTCAGTGCGGCGCCCTTGCTGCCTTCAGGCTCCCGGGTGACTTGTACGACAATCGGCTTGCCCTTCTCGAGCACTTCTTCGATGCGGGGGCGACTCCGGTTCTTGGGGTCCCTGTAGTACGCCGCGGATACGACATCCTGAATGGGCAGAAAGCCATGGCGCTCGGCTCCGTAGTCGATGAAGGCGGCGTTGAGGCTGGGTTGAATCGATGCGATGATGCCGCGGTAGATGTTCCCGCGGGTAAGGTCTCGATCCGCGACCTTGACCTGGTAGTTCTCGAGGACATCGTTGTCCACGATTGCGATGCGCAGCTCCTCGGGAGCTCGCGCGTTGATCAGCATTCTGCGTGTCACTACATCTCCGTTCGTGTTGGTATCAGTGAGCTTGTCGATTTCGTCGACCGCCCTACCGGGAGTCTATGCAGGTTGAATGCAAAGCGGGCAACGAAAGCTGCTCCAGCGGGCGGTGATCACGGTTGTCGAGAGAAGAATGGGTGGGCCCTTTGCTGCTCCCCACCGCAAGATCCACTGGAGTTTAGCAGATTGGACGGTTCCAAGAGGCACTAGCTGGTGAAAGTCCCCGATTCGAGGTGCGGGCGCCTGCGCCGCAGCTTGGTAATATCTGGACTTCCTCCCGCTCGGGAAGAGGGGCGCCATGGTCGACCTACCCCATCATCAGTGGATCGAAACCGAGGAGGGCCTGCAGGCTCTCGGAGAGCGGCTCCGCTCCTGCACTTGGGTCGCTCTCGACAGCGAATCCCATTCCGGATTCGTGTACGAGGAGCGCCTGTGTCTGCTGCAGATCAACGCCGACGACAGACTGTGGGCCGTGGACCTCAAGGCCTTGCCTGTGGGGCGCAATGGACTCGACCCGATTCGCGATGCGCTCGAAGATCCGTCCATCCGAGTCGTCCTGCAT
>JARFQS010000036.1 GCA_029287645.1 Thermoanaerobaculia bacterium
GTCATCGACCGTGGCGCCTACTCCGACATCATGGGCTACATCGACGTCGCCAAGGCCTCGAACGAGGCCGAGATCCTGTGCGGCGGGTCGGGGGACGACAGCCAGGGCTACTTCATCGAACCGACGGTGGTCACCACCACAAACCCGCGCTTCAAGCTCATGGAGGAGGAGATCTTCGGCCCCGTGCTGACCCTCTACGTCTACGACGACGCCGACCTGGGTGCAACTCTCGAGCTCTGTGACACGACGAGCCCCTATGCCTTGACTGGAGCGATCTTCGGGACGGACCGCAGCGAGATCGTCAAAATGGCGAACGCCCTGCGGCACTCGGCTGGAAACTTCTACATCAATGACAAGCCGACCGGTGCGGTCGTGGGGCAGCAGCCCTTCGGCGGTTCGCGTGCCTCGGGAACCAACGACAAGGCCGGCTCGGCGGCGAATCTGCTGCGCTGGACCTCGCAGCGCTCGATCAAGGAGACCTTCGTCTCACCCACGTCGTTCACCTACCCGCACATGGGCGAGGAGTAGCTCGATTCGGTGAGCACAGGCGAGGACGGGGTCGAGGGTGCGGAGCGGGACATTGTGATGAACGGTGGCGATCTCGTTGCGCAGGTACTGGAGAAGCACGGAGTTCGCTTTCTCTTCACCCTGTGCGGTGGCCACATCTCCCCCATCCTGGTCGGTGCAAATCGGCTCGGAATTCGGGTCGTGGATGTGCGCCACGAGGCAACGGCAGTCTTCGCGGCCGATGCGGTGGCCAGGCTGTCGGGTGGTCCTGGAGTCGCGGCCGTAACGGCCGGTCCAGGCGTCACCAACACGATCACGGCGCTCAAGAACGCTCAGCTGGCCCAGTCACCGGTCCTGGTGCTGGGCGGTGCTACCGGAACCGTTTTGAAGGGCCGGGGAGCGCTACAGGACATCGATCAGATGGCCCTGGTTGCGCCACACGTCAAATGGGCGACGTCGGTCGCCAGGGTGCGTGATCTGGAGCCCGCCGTTCAGAAAGCGCTCGATCTGGCGCAGAGCGGTGTGCCTGGCCCGGTGTTCGTCGAGTGCCCCCTGGATCTCCTCTACGACGAAGGTTTGGTGCGCGACATGTACGGCGCGAAGGCGGCCCAGGGCAGGAGCCGAAGTCTCGGCGAGAGGGTCCTCGCGGCGTACCTGCATCGGCACGTGAACCAGCTGTTCGAGGGAGCCCAGGATGTCGAGGTCTCCGAGCCTGTGGCTTCGTCTGCGCCATCCCCTTCGGGACGAGAGATTCGAAGAGCGGCGAGCTACCTTGGAGCGGCCCGCCGTCCGGTGCTGATGGTCGGCAGCCAGGCTCTCCTGGAAAACGGTCGGGTAGGGGAGCTCGCTACCGCCGTTGAGAGGCTGGGGATCCCGGTCTACCTTTCCGGCATGGCGAGGGGGCTCCTCGGTGCGAATCATCCGCTGCAGCTCCGGCACCAGCGACGCAAGGCGCTGCGCCAGGCAGATCTCGTACTGCTCGCCGGTGTGCCTTGCGACTTTCGGCTCGACTATGGGCGTCAGATCAGTGGCAAGGCCCGGCTGATATCGGTCAATCGCAGCGCCGTCGAGGTCAGCAAGAACCGGCGTCCCTCGCTGGGCGCGGTAGCCGACCCCGGGCTCTTTCTCGTTCGACTGGCGCAGCGAGAAATGGCCGCGAACGCGTGGTCCGATTGGCTGTCGACGTTGAGGGAACGGGATCTCGAGCGTGAGAGGGAGATCGCCCGGCATGCGGAGGCCACAACCGAGCATCTGAATCCGATCTCTTTCCTGCGATCCGTGGAAGCGGCTCTTCCCGATGAGAGCGTCCTGGTGGTGGATGGCGGTGACTTCGTGGCTACGGCCTCCTATGTGGTCTCACCTCGCAGTCCCCTCAGCTGGCTCGATCCGGGTGTGTTCGGAACGCTAGGTGTCGGAGCCGGTTTCGCCTTGGGCGCGAAGCTCTGTCGGCCCGAAGCCGAGGTGTGGCTGCTGTATGGGGACGGATCCTGTGCCTACAGCTTGGCCGAATTCGACACCTTCGTTCGCCACCGGCTTCCGGTGATCGCCGTGGTGGGTAACGATGCCAGTTGGGCGCAGATCGCCCGAGACCAGGTCGAGTTGCTGCAAGACGACGTGGGCACGGTCTTACGCCACACGGACTACGATGTCGTGGCCGAAGGGTACGGAGGCAAGGGCTTTCGAGTCGCGTCGACCGATCAGGTTCCCCACGTCCTCGCCAGTGCCCGTCAGGAGGCCTCGGCCGGAAGGCCGGTCCTCATCAACGCGATCATCGGCAAGACCGACTTTCGCAAAGGCTCGATCTCCGTCTGACGCAGCGTCTGTCGGCCTGGCTCCCTTGTCCTTGTCCAGACTCCAAAAGGTCTCTATTGGGGTTCGACGCGTGGCCCCAGGGGGCTTGTTCTCCCTTCCGCTGCAAGAACCCTCTGGAGGTCCCCACGCCGAACCCTTGAAGGCCGCCCTCGGGAGTGGGATCGAACGAGGGATCTCCCCAGGCTGCGGCCTCACCCAACCATGCCCCTCCACCTGTGAAGACCCCTTGTTCGATCTGGCACCTCCGAGGGCAACAGGGGTGTAAGGGCTCAGGGGCCTAAGGGCCCAGGGGTGTAGGAGGGGAGCGAATCTCCAGTGGCGCCCAGAATTTGGTTTGCCCTCAGGCCCTCAAAGGCCAGCCGGAGGTATGACGGCTGGTTCACCCCCAAGCCCTCGAAGATCGGCCGGGAGGTACGACCGAACGCCTCAGCCTTCGAGGCCCATTTCTTTGTCGAGGGCGGTGGTGAGGGCGTTCATGCGGCGCTCGATCTCCAGGCGGCCGGCCTCGATCTCCTCGGCGTCGGCGTTCTTGCGGACCTCCACCATTCCTTCCACTCGATAGCGCATTCGTGCGAAGGGCTTGGGCAGAATGAACCGGTCCCAGCTCCTGAATCGCCAGGCACGATCGGTGCTCCACGTGACCCAGGCGACAGGTAGGCCGGTGAGGGCGGCGACGAGCGCGACACCCTGTTTTGCCTCGTAGCAGGGTCCTACGGGTCCGTCCGGGGTGATCGCGAGGTGACTCTCACGAGAGGCCTTCACTAGCTGCCGTACAGCTGCCTTGCCACCGCGGGTGGAGCTGCCGCGTACCGACCCGATACCGAAGCGGGAGACGATGCGGGCGATGATCTCGCCGTCGCCATGACGACTGATCAGGACCTTGACGGGCCGCAGCTCATCCGCGACCCGGAGCAGACCCAGTTGTCGGTTGTGCCAGAAAGCGAGGATCGTCCTCTGGCCGCTGTCGCGGTACTGTCTCAACTCCACGGGTAGATCGAGCTCCACCCGCCAGCTCCGGATCAGCAGGGGCAGGATCAATCCGCCAAAGACATGGATCGCAAACCAGTCGACAAGGCGTCGCTTCCACCGTTTGCGAAAGGCACGTCGGCTGCTCTTGGAGCTTCGCACGACTGCCATTCTAACGCCGGGAGAGCGCAGAAAAGTCGGCCTGTCTCGGCTACACTAGTCGGCAGCGGCGAGGGACTTCCTGGCCCGTTGCAGTCGGAACTTTCAGAGGGGGAAATCATGATTCGACGGACTACCTGTTTGGCTCTGGCTCTGCTCTGGGTGGGCAGTCACCTGATGGCGGCGGCTCTTCCGGGCTTTTCGGCCCACGAACTGGTGAGAATGGACCGCATCTCGGATCCTCAGCCCTCTCCCGACGGCTCGAGAATCGCCTTCGTGCGGCGACAGACCGACATCGAGGCCGACAAGGGTCGCACCGACATCTGGGTGGTCGACGGTCAGGGCGACGACCTTCGCCGGTTGACGGATCACGAAGCCTCGGACAGTGGCCCGAGGTGGTCGGCCGACGGGAGCAGCCTCTATTTCTTGTCTTCGAGGTCGGGCTCTTCTCAGGTCTGGAGACTCGGCTCGGACGGTGAGGGCGCGAAGCAGATTACCGACCTGCCGCTGGATGTGAATGGCTTTGTTCTGTCTCCAGACGGAGCCAGCCTGGCCCTGGCCCTGGACGTCTTCCCCGATTGCGAGTCGTTGAGCTGCACTCGCGAGAGGCTCGACGAGCAGGAGGCCGCCAAGGCGACGGGCCGTATCTACGACCAGCTCTTCGTGCGCCACTGGGATACGTGGAAGGACGGCCGCCGGTCACACCTCTTCATCCACCCGATCGGTGCTGGATCGGTTGTCGACCTCATGTCCGGGATGCACGCGGACAGCCCTTCGAAACCTTTCGGAGGAATGGAGGAGGTCGCATTTACGCCGGATGGAAAGGGCCTCGTGTTCACGGCGCGCGACGTGGGATCGGCTGAGCCCTGGTCCACCGACTTCGACCTCTACCACGTGCCGGCGGACGGGTCTTCGCCTCCACGCTGACTGACGGAGAGCAACGAGGCTTGGGACACTCAACCCGTCTTCTCTCCCGATGGAAAGACGCTGGCCTACCTGGCGATGCAGCGACCCGGCTTCGAGGCGGATCGGTTTCGCATTGTGAGGATGGACTGGGAGACCGGAGAACGCCGGGTCTTGACGGAAGGGTGGGATTACTCGGCAGGCTCGATCGCCTTTTCTGCCAGCGGAGACACTCTCTACACC
>JARFQS010000044.1 GCA_029287645.1 Thermoanaerobaculia bacterium
GAGCATTGCCGCTACCGTCAAGGCCTTCTTCATCATCTTGGATCGATTCATCATCTTTCTCCTATTCCTTTCCATCATAGAGCGGCGAAGAATAGTCCATTTTCACCGCTTCGTCCACTTCTTTCTTCCCGTCTCGTTCGCCGGGTCGTATGCCGGCTCGGAAGGTTGGTCAGCCTGCGCCTCGATGGGCGTTCTCCTGGTATACGTCGAACAAACTCTCTCCTGATTGTCCTGCGGCCCATGACTGGCGACGCAGAGTTCCCAACAACTAGAAGCCCCTCTGGATACTGATATTGCTATCTCAGTATCCGGTGCTTCCTTCGTGAATACGGTTTCGGTTCCTGGAAGTTCTGTTCGAGGTAAAAAAAACCGCTGCACCCGCAGGTGCAGCGGCAGTCAAATTCAAGTAGGAAATCTACCAGCGGTAGCCGAGCCCGATGAAACCTTGCAGCGGGTCGACGCTCAGCGAGTAGATGTTGGAGTCACCTTCGAGGTCGGCCCCGACATAGCGAAGACCGCCCGTGATCACCCAGGGGCTGCCAACGCTGATCGGGAAGTCGGCACCGATATTCAGGCTGTAGGTCAGCTCATCGTCGTACTTGACCTGGTAGTCCAGGCTCGGGCCGCCGAACTCGGGCGGAATGTCCTGGAAATTGAAGGTCGACGAGCTGTAGCCGACCCACACCGCGGAGACACCCGCAAAGATGTCGACTCTGCGATCGGGCGTGAAGTGATAGTTCAGACCCAGATTGAACTGCCTCATGTCGACCCTGTCGTCCGAATTGCGCCAGACATCAGCCCGGTCGTACATCAGGTTGGTCTTCATGTTGGCGAAGGTGATGCCACCCCAGATACCGATGTTCGGCTTCCACATCCACTCCACCTCACCACCGAAGCCATTGCCACCGTCGACCCAGAACTGCGTGAACACCGGCGGATCGAGCCCGACGGGGTTCTCGACATGCAGCTCGTCGGAGCCCGGCCACACGTGCACGTAGTAACCACGTGCGATCCAGCGATAGTCGGGACCTTCGACGCGAATGATCGCGGTCGTGTCGCAGGTCGACTCGGTACCGTATAGCGTCGACTTGCCGGCGAAGGTGACGTTGTAGTCACCCGGCTTCCGCTTCACCACGCCCGACGCATCGTAGGACCACTTGCCGTCTCCCGCGGACTCCATCATGGCCATGTCGCCAGCCGAGCCGTCCGGCAGCGTGACACCGGTCATTTCGAAGTCACCCTGCGACCTGCTGGTGTCGACGGAGATGACGTGAGTCTCCGGATCGACCGTGACGTCGATGGCACAGGCCGCCTTGGCCTTGCCCACACGAACACTGCCAGTGCAGGTCGAGGTCTCGCCGTCCTTCGTCGCCGTGCCGCTGAAGGTGTAGGTACCGTCGGTCTTCGGAGTGAAGGTCCAGGTCGTCGGACCGGTGCTCTTCAGATCGGCGACGCTGCCCTTGCCACCCGGGATTCCGGCATCGGTGATCTTGAACTCGCCGTCGCTGCTGCCCTTGACGGTGATCGTGTCCGTGGCCTGATCGTAGCTGGCCGAGATGTTGCACGTCGGCTTCGGTTTGGCGACCGAGCGCGAGCCCTTGAGGGCCAGATTCATGCAGGTCTCGGGAATGATGAAGTGGTGCTCCTTGCCGTTCGATTCCAGCGTGATCTCCCACGCAGGCACCGCTTCCTTGGCGGCCCAGCGGGGATTGCGAACCACAGCAGGCTCACCGCCCTTGCGATTGGCCATCCACTGGAAGGTATCGCCCGGATTGATCGTGGTTTTGGCGAACGTCCCGTCACCTTCCTTGGCCGCTCGCATCGCCAGGAAGAGATCGTCGGCGTTACCGTCCCAACCACCGATCTCGAGCACTTCCCGAATGTCCGACTCGAATCGGTCGAAGAGGTCCTTCATCTCCTCCAGATTCCTCGCCGAGTGCGGTGAGAATGTCGAGCCTGGACGGCCCAGTACATAGATATCCACCTGAGCCATGGCCGGAACGACAGAGAGCGCCTGCAGGGCGATCAGTGCCAGGCCAATCCCAAGCGAGACCTTCAGAGACTTGAACTTGGACATTACGATCCTCCTCCTCACTTTGATTCTCTGAACGAGAACTTGCGTACCTTTCTGATGTCTTTCTTCGCCGGAAGGCGCCCAGATGCACCGCCCCTATCGGCGAGTACACCGGCCCCAGCTGCGTTTCGTCTGCGCGAATACTAACAGAATCGGACTCATAAATGAACATCTATATAAGGAAACCAAGGAATTTTTCCCTTGCGGGAACCTTTCCGACGGCTCGTGCCTCTCAATGGGGGAAGACAGCGATCCCACGATCGCAGAACGCTCACACATAGCCAGAACCAAATATTCGAAGGAGATCGACCCATGACGACTTCCCCACTTCAGATCACAGACGAGCAGTTCGACGAAACGGTCGTGCAGTCCGACCTACCGGTCCTGGTGGATTTCTGGGCGCCCTGGTGCGGCCCCTGCAGAATGATAGCCCCGGTTCTCGAAGAGCTGGCGGGCGAGCTCGGCGACAAGGTGGTGATCGCCAAGGTCAATACCGATCAGAATCCCATCTACGCCCAGCGTCTCGGCGTCCAGGGGATTCCCACCATGGTGCTGTTCAAGGACGGTGCGGAAGTCGATCGGGTTGTCGGTGCGCTTCCCAAGGGCCATCTCAAGCAGTGGATCGACACCACCCTCACGAACTAAGCTATTGAAACGGGAGTCAAGGAGATCGTGGCACGAGCTGCTGCGACAGGAGGGCTCTCTTCCGCGCCACGGAGGAAATCGACCATGATGCGCAACCTTGTTTTGGGTGTGGCGCTGCTGGGCTCCCTCGGCTTCGGGATGGCCGAGGCCGAGGAGCTGAGCCTTCTCGACGCCATGTCTACCGCCCGCAATCAGGCCCGCGAAGTCACCGCCGCCCGTGCTCAGGCCGAGGCTGGAGCGGCCCGCCTCAAGCAGGCGAAGGGCTATCGAATGCCCCAGGTGAGATTCCAGGAGATCTGGATGACCACCAACACGCCGGCCGAAGTCTTCGCGCTCCAACTCAATCAGGGGGTCTTCTCGTTCGACGACTTCGTCATGAGCGACCCCAACAACCCGGACTGGTTCGAGAATGCCACCAGCCGCTTCGAGCTCATGCTCCCCATCTACATGGGTGGCGGTCTGTCAGGGCGTATCGATCAGGCGAAGCTCGCCGCCGAGGCCGACGAGATCAAGGCCGCCTGGGCAGCCGACAGCGCGGCGCTGGCCGCTGCCGAGGCCTTTATTCGGCTCGCCCAGGTGCGAGAGAACGTCATTTTGCTGGAGCGTTCACTGGAGACTGTAGAGGCCCACGTGAATATTGCCCGGGCCTACGTCGACCAGGGAATGCTGGTGCGGTCCGAGCTACTCAGGGCCGAGGTGGAATGGTCGCGTATCCAGGACCTCCTCCAACAGGCCCGCGGGCAGGCCAAAGTGGCCGAGGCCAATCTCTCGTTTCGCCTCGGCGCCGATCCGTCGATGAGCTGGGAGCTGCGCCAGCTCCCCGACCCCGAGCCCATCGCTGAGAACATCGAGCCCTGGCTGTTGACGGCCGAGACCCGCGCCGATCTGGAAGCCGCACGCCGCATGCTCTCCGCCGC